>CAYWLN010000001.1:0-88585 GCA_964459475.1 uncultured Bdellovibrionales bacterium
TCACGCCCCTCATTCTTCTTCACCATCTCCTTCATCCATTCAATGCTTCCTTCTGGTGGTTGAATAGGATGATACATCGCCGTAAAACTTATTCTTCAAGGCGGATATACCTTGGAAATACTTTATGGAACTTCTCCGCTTCAGAAATAAGCCACTCAAAAGTATCTTCCCACTTGCCAGTATCCTCAAAACTCCCCGATGCGAGAACTCTAATTCTACTCGCCTTTTTATTGGGTAAATCCATCCATATAGGCTCTTCTCCCAATTCAGCCTCAATCTCGCTCTTATGCCTAAAAAGCTTCTGATAGAGTTCCTTATTGTCAGGAATATAGAGTTCTATACCAAACTGATTTTCTCGGGAGTGAATAGTCAAAGCGACGTGAACTTCCGAACTCCCAATGCTTATGTTTATCCAGTGCTGAGGCTTGTTTTTCTGGATATGAAGACGGGTCTGTCTTTGCTTTGCAAAATCCTTGAATTGCGTCCAGAACTCCAATTGCTTGATTTTCGTATCTGTAAGTTCCGTGCTATCCGTAGAGCTTCGGACTGCCTTTGTCCAGTCATTCGGCTTGGAGATAATTTCAAACTTAGGAGCATAGGGTGAGTTTTCAATCTGCCAAAGCTCTATTTGCACCAAGTAAAATTCAATATCTTCATCAGTATGTTCATTGAGCCAATCAATAGCCTGACGATGTTCCTCACGCACATCTTTTACTACCCAAACAATGATTTGGGCATCATAGCCCGAGGCATAGGTGATAATCTTCCCAAGATGGTCGTGATTGGTTATTTCCAGTTGGTTTTCAATGATAATCTTCCGTCCTGTATTTTCTTCCTCTGCAAGAATATCCACATTGAAGCTTCCAACTGCCGCTTCTGTTTGCAGGAGTTTGATTTCAAAGCCTATCTCTTCACCCAAGAGAGTAAGGTTTTCTTCTTCTGCTAACCACTTTGTAAAGTGAATAGCCTCGTGCTTCCAACCTTCACGAAGTTCAACCTTCTTCAATTTTCCCAAATTATTTTCACTCATAGTAATTTTTTTACTTCAATACCTTTTCTTGGAAATCCAATGCAAAATCAGTCTCACCACGGGGGTCAGAATTGTAGAACTTCAAGCCAAGCGATTTTATCTCTTTGTAGCCGTGCTTGCTGACTTCTACCAAGTATTCACGGTAATTACGGGTATCGCCGTCCTGTGCGTCAAATACCACCTCACTATCATCATTCAGGCTTATCAGGGCTTCTTCCTTCCAAGCATCGTGTTCAAGCAAATGACCGCCCTTTGGCTCAATCAAGCACTGGTAATACATCTCACCGTTGGCGACATCGTTCACTATCAACATATAGTCAGGACTGAACCTGCGTCCGTCTTGTGGGCTAAAGAGCCAGTAATCAAGCTCATTGCGTATCAGGTAAATCTCCGCCCCTTGATACTTCGTCCGTAAATCATCAATCTGGCTCGCTATATACTTCACAAAGCGTTTCTCCTCACTCGTGCCGTAGTTCTCATCATAGGCATACCAATTGGCAGATTGAATATCGTATTGCAGTTCTGGATTGTCGTGGTCGGACTGTGCTTTGGCACGTTCATCGTTGCTCATAAACACCTTCTTCCCAGTAACCGCGTCTTCGACTGGAAACGACATCAGATAGATATTCTTTTCCTTGCCGAATACAACTGACAACGAGACTGGACGGAATTTCTTGCTACCCGTTACACGGGGCATATTTATATCAATAGCCTTACGCACCTCTGGCAATATCACGCCGACCAGCAATTGAAGTTTTTCTATCGGGTTGAGCTGACTGATGCCTTTTCCCTCTTCGTAGGTATAGCTGATTTTGTAGAGTGGCAGGTATTTTTCAATGAGTTCATCAATCGTGTTGATACCGACAATATGCTTGCTCAAATTACTGAAACGGAAGAAGTTACCCTCGGCAGAAACCAACGCTTTACGAATGACAGGCAGTGGGAAGTATTCTTCAGTGATACTAATAACATCAACTTTTTGTCCTGCGATAATTTGGTTTTGTTCAAAATCTGATAGACCCCTCGCCCGTAAATTATACGAGCCAGCTTTTATGACACGTTTGAATGTCGTATCAATCTCATCATCTTTCGTCTTAGTTCTTTGCTCTGTATGGTTCACAAGGACGAACCCCTTCTTGTAGGTCTCGCTTTCAAGAAACTTTTGCTTCATTGCGATAGTCTTCTTTTCAATACCCTCACTGATAATACCCTCGCCGAGCAAATCACGTTGAAGGTTCTCAAGAAATGTTCCTGTTTTCACGAAATGATAGACGAATGTTTCCAACACTCGTCCTTTATCAAATGGGTCATTATCGAACTTCCGCTTGTATTTATCAAACTCAAGACTACGCCCAGCAAACAGGCTCGACATACCATCAGCTTCATCTTGTTTATAAAGCTTTGGCAGTTCATAGGGACAATATCTCGCCCCACGACCAATCAACTGAATATCTTGGAGAGATACCTTTTTGGCTTCAGAAATATCAAAGTGAACGATGTCATATAGACCAAGCACATCCCAACCCTCATTCAACGCATTGACTGAAAAGATGGCACGGATGGTGTTTCGTGGGCTATCCAACAATGGCAATAACTCTGCTTTTTCCTTTTTCTGACTGTTATAAATCAGAGTGTTTTCGTGGGCGAAGCTTCCGCGTATCTCGGTGGTAAATGCCTTCAAACCGTCCCAGTCCCCTTGCGATACGAGACCAGCTTTTGGAGATGCGAGCCACTCGAACATATCGCTCAAAATCTCGTGTTCACGATTTTTTCCTCCTTGGCTCAATTCTTTGAGACGGTTCAAATCATCTGGTCGAAGGGAGCCAATCACGCTATCAAAAAACTTTCGGTCTTCTTCGCTTTGAGCGATTTTCACCGACTTGATAAGCACAATCGGGCTGATGAACACTTCCATTTCACGTTCGGCAAGCAACCTGCGATATTCACTCAAAGCAACCGCGTTGATAATGAGTAGGCGTTTCTGGTCTTCGGTATGCACTTCTTGGTTGAAGAGGAATTTCACGTCCTTGCTATAACCGTCTTTGTTGAACTCAAGGAAATCGTAGCGGTGAACAATCTTATCTTCGTATTTGCTGTGAATAGCCTCATTCGCCAAATCAACCGTAGCGGTAAACTCCAACAACATATTTTCTTCCCGAGCCTTGATAGCCGACATCACGGCTGTTTCCCAGTTGAGTATTTCTTCTTGGTCTTTCTTGTTTTTGCTTCGTGTATCCACATTGAGCCGATGAGCTTCATCCGCGATTATCACGACATCGTTATTTGCAAAGTCTTCGGCAGTCAATCCGTTTTCGCGGTCTTCTTTGAGACGGTTGTAAAGCAATGAAGTGCTAAAAAACATAAAGTTGATAGCATTGCGGTTGGCATCAGCCACGCTCTCAACTGTCTTGACGTCTACGTTCCGTCCATTGATTTTGATACCCTTTGGGTTGAACAGATATTTCTCAAACTTGTAGTCTGTAAAGTTCTTTACGGCTTGGTCTTTGATTTGTATCTGATGCACGAGGAAGAGGAAGTTACGATAGCCCTTTTCATACAGAAATAGCACCACGGACGCCATTACGAGCGTCTTGCCCGTTCCCGTCGCCATATTGAACAAGAGATGCTTCGCTCTCGCTCTATCGTGGTCGTAGAGCCAGATAAAATGCTTCAAAGCTCGCTCTTGATACTCTCGCAAGCGTTTCGTCGGGTGCAGGTTGTCGGTAATATAGTCAGGAATACTATAATCTACCGCCCACTCTCGATAGTCAGGGTCGCTTTCTATCTGATTGAACAGAAAGGCACCGAGCGTTTCATTGACTTTAGTTTTTTGCCGAGCCATAGAACTTGTCCGTTAGTGTCTTTTCGTCGGCAGTTACCTTGTGCCGTGTATCTCCCATATCGGCATAGTTCAGATAGAGTTGATTTTCATCCAATACATCCACAAGTTTTTGTTTGCGAACATCAAGGTCTGCTTTACGAAAATCTTCGTCCTTCTCAAACTCTTTACGGTCAAACCAAAACTTCAAGAAGGCGTTGTTTCTCATATCCACATAGATTTCTTCCAGTTCGGAGAGACTTGAAGCCTTCGCGATACGGTCGACGTATTCTTGGTTGTATTTTTTGAGTTCAAAGTAAATAAACGAACCTCCACCTTGCCAACTAACACTCTTTGAAATACCCCCTTGTTCTCCAGCAACAACTTTTTTCAAGCGTTCTTTAGCGATTTCATCTATGTAGTCCATCTGCTCAATACCAACCCAACGACGCTTCATCTTGTGAGCGACTGCCGACGTTGTGCCTGAACCCAAACAGAAATCCAAAATAATATCACCCTCATCTGAAGCCAAGCCTATAATACGTTTCAATAAAAACTCTGGTTTTTTCCCTTTAGGAAAAACTACAGCACCTTCATTTGCTATGCCCTCAATAGCTACATCATCCCAAATATCCGTGAGGATTGAGGCAGGTAGTCTTGCACCATCAATTTCTATCAGCCTATAAGAATACAGCAACACGCGCTCACCAGCGATGAACTGATAGTCCATATCATCATTAGGATGTCTAACAATTACATCTCTGTGCGTTTTTGAGTGCTCTACCGTTTCTTTGCGCTTTTTTAGAGCACCCCCACCTACTGATGCGGTGCGAAACACTCTATCAGCATTTTCAATAGCATATTCGGCTATTTGCGCTCTAAAACTATCTTCACCAACCGATTTTTTAGCATCTCGCACATTATCAAAACCGAGTTTTTTTGCAAGAACATTCTGTATACTATCCCACTTCCAATTTTCTTCCCCTCCTTCTTTATTTGTAAATACAAACTTATACGCTTCATCGTATGGCTTCTCATAGTAAAGCGCATCTATATTTACCTTAGAAGACGGTTTATCCTTGAGATAATAAAGGATGTAACCAGCCTGTTTGAAAAGACCATCAGAGGTTGCTTTGAAACCAAAGGACTCATTCGTTTCAAAAACAATTTGATTTGAGTAGTTATGGACACCAAAAATATCATCCATTAGAACTTTGAGATACGCCTGCTCATTGTCATCACATTGAACAAAAATAGCACCATCATCACTCAGTAATTCTTTAGCCACTTCCAAGCGGTTCTTCATAAATGCCAACCAGGCACTATGATTGAAATTATCATTATACTTGAAACCGTCACTGCCCGTATTGTATGGCGGGTCAATGTAAATAAGTTTTACTTTCCCAGCCAGCTTCTCACGCAAGGTATACAGTGCCAGCAAGTTGTTCCCCTTGATGAGAAGGTTTTGCTTGAGATTGCCTTCAGTATCAAAAAATTCAATATCGCTACTGGCGTCCAATGTTTTTTCGCCATCTTTATCAATGTATCGGAAGTCAGTAAGCACTTTCGGTTCTTCTAATGTGTCAATGTCTTTGCTATCAACCTCGATATGAAGAAAGCGTTCCTCACGACCGACGTCTTCTTTGCTCATCCCCGCTTCAAGCACGGCATCTTTGAATGGGAAGTTCAATACTACGTCAGTATCGTTTTTGATAAAGCCACCTTTGCTGTTGCTATACAATCCAATTTTATTGCTGAATTTTGTGTAGCGACCTTTTTTGAGTGAGTTTTCTGACATAGTAATTTTCGTGGTAATTTGTAAACTATTTTGATAAATCTACTTTCCCTTCCAATAGGCGAAGTATTTCTTCTTTGGCAAATCGCCTATCGCCTCTTTTTCCGAAACGGATACACTTTATCAATCCTTCACGCTCCCACGTGCGAAGCGTATTCGGATGGCAATGTAAAACTTCGCTTGCCTGTTTCAAAGTCAGAATATCAGGCATATTTTCTCGTTTCATCAGACTTGATTTCTGTTCTACCATAAGTTACCATAACTATACTACACGATTACGATTACGCAAAATTACGATTAGACTTATGGTTCCCCTTGAACAATTGGGAGAAAAAAATCTCCTACATACCTACTACATTGCCAGTGAAATCAAAGAGAAGCTGGAAATAGAAGCCTCGAACACGGTTACTATTCCTCACGCTCTTTTTGTTTCTGGCACTATCAAACACTATCCTTCAAGTGAAGAAACCCGCAAGCAGACCTTGCGATATATGAAAGAAGCGGGTTATATCACGAGTGTATTTCATAGTGGTGCGAAAGTGTATATAGATGTTCCTAACCAAGAAACGATTTTTTCACTCTGCACCAAAAGCCTTACGCTTTACCATCAACGCTTTCGGCAGGTTGCACCAGAAAAATTAGCCGTTGATAAGCTTACTGATGAACAGGTTGAAAATCTTCATAGAATACTCGAAATTGTTACCATCAGGCTTTCGATGAGCCGTCCTCCTCATATCATATACATTCCTCTTCAGCATTTCCCTGGCGAAATTCAGCCTTCGGATATTCTTGGACTTTTATATAAATCTGACAAAGATTTCCATATTCTGCGGTTCACTAAAATCGTTGGAGAAAAAGTTGCTGAGCAGGAAGCGGAAATCCGTATCAAAGATGAAAAAATGGAAAAAGCCTTGAGCGATTTCCGAAAAACCATAGAAGACCGCTATCTGAAAATCATCGAAAAACGAAAACAGGAACCAGCTCCCAAACCGCAACCCAGGAAGGAGCCTCTCGAAGTCATTATCCGCGAAGGTTCAAAAATTGCTATTGAAAAAGCAGAGGAAGAAAAGAAACATCAGTTCCCACATAAGCTACCCCGAGGCACGAAATGGGAGAACATCACCATAAAATTTCTTGATGATGATACTGTCCACATCTCTACTAAAGGCAAAGAACATAGTCCGAGCTTCAAAGATATGGGACTTGAAGGAAAGGGCGGGAAACCAAGTGTGCTTTGGATATTTCTCCGTGTTCTCGCAATGTATTCTGGAGAAATAAAGTCGAGTGACGATAAAAAAGACGATAGCTATAAGAAGCAAAAGCAATCTCTGTCAGAAGCTCTGGAATGCTATTTTGGGCTTGATTTTGACCCCTTTTACCCTTTCCAGACAGATAAATCATACAGAGTGAAATTTACACTCCTACCCCCTGATAATGGCTTCACATTTGAAAAGAAAAGAAAGACAAATCTTCTTGAAAAACCCGTGAAAAACAGTCCATTTGATGACCTCGGCTCCTATATGGGAGAAGTTGCCCCCGTAGTGGCACAGACGGAAGCCGTCTCTTCTGACGAGCGGTGAAATATCATTGGAAACTCGTCCCGCAATATCTTCTTGAAAAGTCCCTCTAACAAGGGATTTTTTCTTTTATACGCCCCGAGAGGGTGAATTTCGCCATATCTCTGTAGGAGCTCTCCAAATCCAATCGCGATTGGTAATCATCCATAAATGAAACTTTATGATTATCAAACATTTGAAGGAGACGAAGGAATTGTCGCAAGAAGCGAAGTATGCCACTACAGACCTTGGTTTGGCTTCTTCTCTCGTGGCTCTAGGGTATGAACTGCATACTCTGGAACGCACCGTAAACCCGAAAAAAGCTCGGTTCATATTTCGGCGTGTCCCAACCATTGAAACCAGTGCTACCAATTATTGGAACGACCACTTGGAGCTCAATGCACGGACACTCTTTGACAGCCAGAAAATGATAAAGAACCGCCTCTATTCGGATGAAAGCGTATGTTGAGCATTGAAGAAACCAGACGACTTCTGGATGATGAAACGCTCACGGATGCAGAAGTAACCGAAATCAGAGACTCTTTCCAAATCCTCGGCGAAATCATCTTTGAGCAGTGGCTTTCCGAAAGGAGAGCTCCTGCTCAAGACGGCGAACCTCCAGCCATAAAGGAGTAGCCGAATTGAAATCCATAATTACGCTTATATGAAACGAAGATACAATCCGAGACTCATCACGTCTCGCCATAGCTACACCCCCGAAGAAATAGCCCTGCTCTTTGGCATCAACAAGAAAACTGTTTTCCGATGGCTAGCAAATGGATTGCCACCACTTGAGAAGCATACGAGACCGCTTCTCATTATGGGCGATGAGCTCCGACACTACCTCACGCAGAAGAAACAGAAACGGAAAGTAAGCCTCAAAGAAAACGAGTTTTTCTGTTTCAAATGCAAGAAGGCGACCCGAGCAAAATCAGGAACAGAGAAGATGGTTCCCACTGGCAATAGAATTGGGAAGGATGCACGGGAACAATTCTTCCGAAGGGGAAAATGCGAACGATGCGGGACAGAGGTAAACTGTCTCGCACGATACTCCCAAAGGGACTAATGTAATCCCTTTCATCTCTCATAAATGTCCATATAGCCACAACTTATCAATAACGCCTAAATGTATATGTCAAAATCAAATTACAAGAACGAAATGACGAAGCGAGAGTTCTTCTCCTTCCTCAAAAACTCCGAGCAGTTTTCACCTGACTCTATCATCTGCTTTGAGAAAGCCCTGCTCTTCTGGGAGGATTTCACCAAGATGGACGATTTCCTCTCCTTTGACGATAAAAAAGCTATCGCCTTCAGGGATTGGCTCAAAAGCAAAAATCGGAAAGGCTCCGAAAACCCTATCAGCTTGAGCTACTGCTATGACACCCTCCGACGATTGAGGAAATTCTTTGAATGGCTCGCTCAACAGCCCAAGTCAAAAATCAATTCTACCCATACAAGTTTCCTCAATCTTTCACGGAAAGAAAGCCAGATAGCGACCAGAGCACGGAAAGTAGATGTCCCAGCCTTTGAGGAGGTTTTGAAGGTTCTTGAGAGTATCAACGGAGAAACCGAGGTGGAAAAACGTGATAGAGCCCTCATTGCCTTCACTCTCCTTACGGGAGCAAGAATTTCTGCCATCGTAAGTCTCCGAATGAAGCATTTTGACAGACGGAGGCACGTCATAGAGCAAGACCCTGCTTCTGGAGTGAAAACCAAGTTTTCCAAACAGATAATCACCGTGCTATTCCCCTTGCCCGATGAAAAACCTCTTACCTATTTTCTGGAGTGGTTTGACTACCTTGACCAAACACGAGGTTTCTCATCAAACGACCCGATTTTCCCCGCAACTAAACTAGAGCAGGGAAAGGAAAGTATCAGCTACTACAGTTCAGGAAATGTTGAGCCCCTCTTTTGGAGCAATGCCAGTCCCGCTCGTAAGATATTTGAAAAACGGTTCAAGGGTGCAGACATTCCCTACTACCACCCACACACCTTCCGTCATCTCATTGTCAAAGAGTTCATCAAGACTCGTCTCACCGAAGAAGAAAAGAAGGCTATCAGTCAAAATCTCGGACACGAAGATGTAGGCACGACTTTTGGCTCTTACGGATACGGCAAGATTTCCACTGATAGACAAACAGAGCTCGTGCGGAGCATCAGATTTGGGCTACCAGAAACGGAGCAAATCTTTGAAGGAATGAGTGATGCTTCCATAAAAAAGCTCGCTAAAATCCTCAAAAAAGAGTTGTCAGAACCAGAAAAATGAGGCATAATAAATATGCACCCAGCTAGATATTTCATCAAAAGGTTTTATTATTTCGTCCGCCCAAAAGGCGGTTCTGCCGACGAAAAATACCTTTTGGTGTTCTAGTTGGGTGCCAGAACCGCCTTTTGAGTATCCAAAATTATGAAAGGAATAATCTATACTCGCGTATCAAGCGACGAACAAATCAAAGGCACTTCCCTTGATTTCCAAGAGGAGATTTGCCGTAACTATTGTAAAGACCGAGGTATTGAAGTTATGGCTGTTTTCCGAGAGGAGGGAGCTTCTGCCAAGTCTGCCGACCGCAAAGAGTTCTTGCGAGCCATTGAGCTCTGCCGAAAAAATAAAGGCAAGATGGAAGCGTTTGTGGTTGCCAAGGTGGACAGGTTTGCGAGAAACACCGAAGACCACTTCTATGTTCGCAAGACGCTTCTTGATTATGGTGTAACCCTTCATTCCGTGACGGAGCCTATCGGAAACAACCCAACGGAGAAGTTCATAGAAACCGTGCTTGCGGGAAGTGCAGAGTTTGATAATGCCGTTCGTCGTCAGCGTTGCGTGGACGGAATGAGCGAGAGAATAAATCAAGGTATCTTCCCTTGGAAGCCCCCTATTGGCTACATCTGCGGACAATCCAAGAAACGAGGTGAAAAAAAGACAGAGCCAGACAAGCCAGACGAAAATATATTCCCTATCATCCAGCGAGGACTAAAAGAATACGCCCGAGGGCAAGTTTCTCAAACAGAGCTTGCTCGGCTTTTCAATGAGTGGGGACTTGATAAATATCGTGGGTCTAAAACGAGGGTGCAATTCGTGAGCGGACTCCTTTTCAGACACTTGAATTTCTACGCAGGTATCATTGTCAATCCGTGGGCGAAGGAAGAAATCAAAGGACTGCATAAGCCGATGATTACAGAGGAAGAACACTATCAAATCCGACAACGAATGGCTGGTAAGGGTGTGAAAATAAACCGCCATAAGGTAAATCCTGCTTTCCCTTTGCGAAAAACTATCCTCTGCGGAGAGTGCGGTAAGGCTGTAACCGCAAGCGTTTCCCACGGAACTGGTGGGGCATATCCCTACTATCACTGTTTCACCAAAGGTTGCCCGATGTATTGCAAGAGTCTCTCGGTTGAAAAAGTCGCCGAAGACTTCGTGAAGAAACTTCAAGAGATTGTTCCGAAGAAAAAGTTTATCACGGTCTTCAATGCGACTGTCTTGAGTATATGGAAAGACAAAGGTGGACATTTTGAAGCCGAAGCAAAACGATATGAAAAAGAAATCACTCTTTTGGAAGCAAAGAGGCAACGGATTTTTGAAATGCGAGAAGACGGCTCCTATACAAAGGAGGAGTTCACGGAACGCAAAGGAGAAGTTGATAATGAGCTCATAGCCTCTCGTATTTCACGCAGTGAGTCTCGGATAGAGCAATTTGATATGGAAGCCTCTGTAGCGTATGCGGAACGCTACATAAGCGACCTAGGACGGCAATGGACGGATTTGCCACCACATCTGTATCCTCGGTTCCAAAAACTGGTTTTTCCCGAGGGAATACCCTACACCAAAGGTAAAGGATTTGGAACTGCCAAGTTAGGGCTCATCTTTGAGATAAATGAGACTATTGGCAACAAAAAATCCGATTTGGTGGACCTAGGCAGAATCGAACTGCCGTCTCCACAATGCGAATGTGGCGTCGTACCACTAGACCATAGGCCCAAAAAGGGCTAACAGGGCGCGTGCAGCGTTGTACCCCTAAACCACGCCCAAATCTCACTCACTCAAGTGAGAAATGTGGCGGACAGGTACAGGCCCGGACGCTTGGGTAGGATAGCAAATAGCCGGAATGGTATCAAGAAACCTGTGCCGTAAAGCCGAGTGGTGGCTTCTTGATTCGAGTGAGGAGATACCGTCTCAACTCTTTCCAATCAACTGTTGCTTCACTCAAAATATCTTCATGTAGCAAATGTATCCGCTCGCTCATACCCAATGCATCGGCGAGAGCGTTTATTGTCCTTGTGTAGTTTAGTACATTGTAGAGTGCATAGACATCCTCTTCGCTCAGCGCTTTTTGGCCGGTTATATACGAGTACAGAGCCTGCTGACCCCGGAGGAGCATCCCTGTATCAGCACCCGGATAGGCAGCATCAATGAGGAGATACTGCCACGACTCTCCCGACTTCATAAAGACGACGTTATTTTTTCCTGCGAGATCAAGAAATTCATACGTATCCTGACTGTACTCTATGGCGCGTGAAACAAAATTCGAGAGTGTTTCCCGAAATTGAGCGTCGGTCTCGGCGAGTACTATCACCTTTTCCAAGGACGGACTTTGAAGACAGCTAGAGAACGTCTTCCGATCAAAGTTTTTTGGTGATTCACGATTCAAAACCCACTGATCAGACCCTTGTGAATACAACTCAAGCTCACCTGGGTCATCACTCAACTTCTCTTCTGCATACGAACTCGTAAGATCCAACAGCGTTTCTCTTTCACGAAGATCAATTGCTTCCTGAATTCTCACAACTACGGGCAAAGTTACACTATCTTGACCTGAAGGAAGTAGGTCTTCATTATAAAGGTCTCGAAGAATATGGGCCGGGATTGGGAGATTCATAGTACTCACTCTCTGTCGTGCCATATGTTCACGCCCAAAAAACTCCTCTATGTCAGCCAATTTTGCCCGTGCCACGACCGCCTGGTGTCGCAACGTGCGTTCTGCAAGCGCTCCCCCTGAACCCTCTCTACTCTCGACATCATGGAGCGTGGCTACTATCATATTGTGTGCCACTTTGAATACAATTTTCTCATGACCAGGTATTGTAAATACCAAATGCTCGCCACCCCGGCCTGCAAATTTTGGGTTATACTCACCGTATAAGGCATGATCATCTTTACCTAAATCAAATTTAGGTCGCGGAAGTTCGGCACTTCTCAGAGTCTTAGTCTTCTCTGGTTTAGTGCTCAGATGTGGTTGTTCGAGAACTTCGAGTGACATAGATCAAGATTTTGTTTCGGTGATATAGGTGGTACTGAGGCCCTGTTCAGCCTGATGGCGCTCGAGCGCGAGATCGATCAGCCGGGTGAGGAGATCGGTATACGAGAGACCACTCGCTTCCCAGAGCTTGGGATACATGCTGATAGCGGTAAAGCCCGGGAGAGTATTGATCTCATTTACCAGTATCTCACCATTTTCGCGCAAGAAAAAGTCTACGCGCGCCAGTCCAGCACACTCAAGGACACGAAAGGCCTGACACGCGATCTCCTGAAATGTTGCGATCTGCTCCTGAGAGAGTTTGGCCGGGATTTCAAGTCGCGCACCGGCCTCATCGAGGTACTTGGACTCGTAGGTATAAAACTCTTTGGTGGGGATGATTTCGCCAGGGACCGAGGCCTCTGGATGATCGTTACCAAGAACTGAGACCTCGATCTCGCGCCCGACGACACTCTCTTCGATGAGGACCTTGGTATCGTAGAGGAAGGCGTCCTTGAGGGCTCGCTCATACCCCTCTTGGTCTTTCACTTTGTGAACCCCGACTGATGAACCAGCATTGGCCGGTTTAACAAACACAGGTGTCCCGAGTGTTGCTACTACCTCGTCATACGAGGGAATAGTAGCCCGTCGAATGGTGAGAAAGCGTGCGACCGAGATACCAGCATCGCGGAGGAGTCGCTTCATCACATCTTTATCCATCCCGATAGCTGAGCCAAGGACCCCTGCCCCGACAAACGGCACTCCCGAGAGTCGAAGGAGCCCCTGGATCGTCCCATTCTCACCGGCGCCACCATGTAAGACCGGAAAGATTACATCGAGGGCTTGGCTCGCTTCACCTGACGTTCCAATCTGACCGTGGCTCTCCGGGAGAAACATCACACTTTCATCGCCCTCTTGTCGGGTGGTGACATCAGTGAGACCACTCTCGAGTGCTCGGGGGTCACGCTCCGGGAGGAACCACTGCCCAGCTCGGTCGATGGCGATAAGGACCGGTTCAAATCGGTCCCGGTCCAGACTCTCCAGTACGTTTTTGGCTGACCAGAGTGACACTTCGTGCTCTGTCGACTTGCCACCACAGAGGATACCGACGCGGAGTTTTTTCATAACAGTTGTTACGTAACGAATTACGTAATTCATTACGTAATTGAGAGCTCATCCACTTCCTCGACGTGATTCTCGAGGACCGAGTCACCTTCACCAAAAAGAAATCGGGTCCGAAACTTCTTGCCGGCGAGAAACACTGGTATCCAGTGGATATCGTCCGGCCACATGGCATCATAGGGAATAGCATCGGTCGTGAACCACTGGGGACGCATCTCCTCGGTCTCATGTGGCTCGCCCTCCCAAGCAGTGACTCGGTAGACATGAACCTCAAGGATATTGCCCCGGTCGCGGGCAAATTCAAACTCGTGAATGCCTACTGCTTCCATCTCGGTAATAGCCACCCCTGATTCTTCCAGCGTTTCACGCTTGGCTCCCTCTTCGATACTTTCCCCTTCCTCAACTTTGCCTCCAAAACCATTCCATCGGCCGGCACCAAAACCACGCTTCTTCATCCCAAGGAGGATGCGATCGTCGCGGACAATGAGGCAAAGAGTAAGGATGGTTCTCATAGTTTGGATTCAGCTACTACTGGCCGATACATGAGATTCTCAGCGACATAGGGATTGTCTTTCTTCCAAATGACGTTGTCAATGAAGTAGTGATGGATATTGAGAAACACCGTAAAGAAAAAGAAATAAAGCGATGTCCCAAACACTGTGGTCGAGTAACTGAGCCACGCTGGCGCTGTCCCCTGAGCGACCCAAAGATCCAGCCAAATCGGGATACAGGCAAAGAAGAGCGCTCCCAGGAAATAGGCAGAACCAAAAAACGTCGCTATCCCCCATTTGCCTCGTGCCTGCCGATGATATAGGAGCGTGAGCATCCCGACAGAGAGACAGAGGAGTATGCCGGTGACCCAGCCTATCACAGTGAATCCCGATGGAAGCGTCGCGATATAACGATCAAGGGTGAGAGTAGCCGACTCCTCGAGTGACAGACCGATTAACACCGCCGGCAAGAGGAGGAGGAAAGCACCGCCCCAGAGGTTGTAGCGACTCGCTGTATTCCGCGTCACTGGAGTGTCTCCTTCTTCACGGATGGCCTGATTGCGTCTCGCAGCAAAAACAAAGAGGAGGTACTGGAGTGAATGAAACAGTGGGATGATATAAAAAAAATGCGGGTGAGAGAGGGCCGGAATGTACCAGAGGTAGATCGAAACGAGTGCGATTACGGCCGAGACTGGCGGGATCACCCGCGAAATGATGTACTTCACGATAAACATAGCAATGAGGAGATTACTCGCGACAAAGAGCACCTGCTCCGAGAGATTGAGCCACAGAGGCGGGAGCGTCCAAGCGGTATAGGGCACCTGATAGAACATATTGTGCGCTCCCGAAAGATTGGCCGAGAAGAAAGACAGAGCCCACAAGAGGTAGAGTGGCAAGAGGATTGCTGTACGCTCGAGACGATTATAGTACACTTTTTTTGCGGCTGAAAGTACGACCACACAGCCAAATATCTGCTTGATATAATGCCAACCGACAAAAAAGAAGAGAGCATTCACGAGGTAGCCCATGAGCATGATACTCCCCTGCGACTTGGCGTAAAGAAAATACCCGATGAGAAGTACCGGGACAGCGAGCCCTGCCCACCACATCTTGATCGTAAATCTCCGTCCCGTTCGTAGCGATCCAAACGACTGGCGAGCATCGCCATACATGAGGAGATAGGAAGCAGCAAAGTGCGGGAAATTGATGAGAAACGCGGCGTAGTAGAGTGCGATGGACCAAGTAAAGATATCGGCACCTTTACTCACTGCCACTTGGAGTACGATATAGGCGATGATAGATACTCCCCCGACGAGCATGCTATCGAGAAAGGGTGAGACGAGTGACGTCTGACTCGGTGCAAACCAACCTCGAACCATCTTTATTATGCGCATACAAGCCTTGTTACATGACCCTATTGTATCACGAAACAGCCTGTGGTATACCACCACACCAACATACCCCAAGCACATCTCCTTGCATTAATGTTGGTGTGGTGGTAAATTCGAGGCACGGGGCTGGGGGGTTTGAGAGGAGCTGGTAGTCGCTTGACTATCACATTACATGACAACACTCTGTAACCTTTCTCCCCCTCCCCTTCTCCCTCCCGCAACCGCGGCCACACATGACAAGACCTCTGGTACTCCCACGAGGTCTTAAAACTTTTTTAGACGCTTAGTATTCTATTTCTGGCACTCTCTATTTGTGAAGCTCATGGCCACTAGTCAGCCGGAATGTCATCATCTTGACCATAGTATCTGGCGTCACACGATCGCCGTAGTATCCTCTGTATGTTTCGAGTCGCTCTTGATCGGAACCAAAACGTTCGTGACCATCGCTGATTTCATCTTCGCTTGTGATATCACCGAGACGTTTCTCGCGCAACGTGATGATTTCTGCCTGAGCAAACTCCTCCCCACCGCCCACAAAACTGACATGGTCACCTGCTTGGAGATTCTTCTCATCAAACATCCGCCAAGTGCTCGTCTTCTCTCCAGACAACACCAAAGGAACCAGATTTGGAGCAAATTTCAGGGTTTTCATACTACTTCCCGTGACACCCGCCCACATCCGTCCCGGAAGTGTGTCGGGCAAGCTTCTTTACTTTTTATGCTCTGGAGAGTTGATCATCCCGCAACGCTTGAACTTCAAACCGGAACCGCAAGGACAAGGGTCATTACGACCGGTGACTTCTTGGTTCACTATTGGGGCTTGTTTCGAGGCCTCTCCAGACTGCGTACTCCCTCCGCCAGCTACCGCTTCACCCTTGAGCGTCGCGAACGATTCTATGTTTTCACTGGCACCGCGGAACTGCATCTCGCGGGGCTTTTCTTCCGTGAAAGGGTCTGTCCGTTGTTCTATCTTCATGATGGTCATGAGATAGGTCTTGCGCACGGTATCCATGAGACCGAGGAAGAGGTCAAAGGCCTCACGCTTGTATTCGATGAGCGGATCACGCTGACCATAACCCCGGAGTCCGATACCTTGACGCAGGTAGTCGATTTCATCGAGATGATTCATCCACAAGGTATCGAGTGAGCGGAGGTAGAGCGACTTCTGGATGGCGTTCCAGGTCTCCTTGCCGATCATGGTTTCCTTGGCCCGATAGATGACCTTGCCTTCACCGAGGAGATACTCGAGGATGAGACCTCGTTTCTCTATCTCGTCCTTGGAGCGATCGTCTCGGATAGATTCCAGCTTTTTGAGAGCACTTTCCTCATCGAGGGCCGAGAACATGGCATTCCCTTCGTTCACGATCTCCTGCATATTCCACTCCCCCTCTTCGACTGAAGTGTGAAACGAGATGACATGGTCGAGTTCTTCCGAGAGGAGGCGCAGGGTCTCTTGTTCGAATTCGGTCATCTCGAGAATTGTACGACGCTTGCGGTACACTACCTCACGCTGTTTATTCATCACGTCATCGTAGTCGAGCACGTGTTTGCGGATATCAAAGTTGAAGCCCTCGATCTTCGACTGGGCACCTTCAATAGTCTTCGAAATAATGCCATTCTGGATCGGCTCGTTGTCTGGGAGCCCGAGCGTCGTCATCATGCTCTTCATCTTTTCACCACCGAAACGGCGCATGAGTTCATCCTCGAGCGAGACAAAGAACTGTGACCTACCCGGATCACCCTGACGTCCGGCCCGACCACGGAGCTGATTGTCGATACGACGCGCCTCATGCCGTTCGGTACCGATGATGAGGAGTCCGCCCACTTCGCGCACGCCATCACCGAGTTTGATGTCAGTCCCACGGCCAGCCATGTTGGTGGCGATAGTGATAGCGCCTTTCTGACCGGCGAGAGCAATAATCTGGGCTTCCCGTTCGTGGTTCTTGGCGTTCAAAACCTCATGCGTGATACCCTCGCGTGTGAGCAGTGCCGAGAGATACTCAGATTTTTCGATGGCCACGGTACCGATGAGGACCGGCTGGCCAGTCGCGTGCACGCCCTTCACATGCTCCACAATGGCCTGGAACTTGGCTTCTTCAGTCTTGTAGACAATATCTGGGAGGTCCTGGCGCGTCATGGGACGATTGGTCGGGATCTCGAGGACATCGAGCTTGTACACCTTGGCCAATTCCTCGGCCGAGGTCGAGGCGGTACCCGTCATACCAGCCAGTTTATCGTAGAGTCGGAAATAGTTCTGAAAGGTGATAGTAGCGAGGGTCTTCGACTCCCTTTGGACGGTCACGCCTTCCTTGGCTTCGATCGCCTGGTGGAGTCCCTCGCTGTAGCGCCGACCGGGCATGAGGCGCCCCGTAAAGTCATCGACGATGATAACCTGATCGTCCTTCACCACGTAGTCACGATCGAGCTTGAAGATGATATTGGCCTTGAGTGACTGCTCGAGGTGATGAACATACTGGACATTGCCGGATGCGTAGATATTCTCCATACCGAGGAGGCGCTCCACCACGTTCATACCCTCGTCGGTAAGGGTCACGGCTTTCATCTTTTCATCAACCGCGTAGTCGGTCCCAGCCTTGAGATTGGGCACAATCTTGGCAAAGCGCTCGTAGAGCTTGGTCGACTCACTGTCCGGAGCAGAGATGATGAGTGGTGTCCGCGCCTCATCAATGAGAATCGAGTCTACTTCGTCGACGATGGCAAAATGGAGTGGTCGCTGGGTCATCTCCTCGAGGGTAGACACCATATTGTCACGGAGATAGTCGAATCCAAACTCGTTGTTGGTCCCGTAGGTGATATCGGCCGCGTAAGCCTCTTTGCGCGTGATAATGAGAAGATTCTCCACCTGCCTGCCGGTAGGCAAGGTCTCGACGCTTACCTCATCGGTGTCCTTGATCTTGGATACGTACTGGTACGATATGCCCTGCCCGACGATACAGGCGGTCGTGAGTCCAAGAGCTTCATACACTTTGCCCATCCAGTTACAGTCACGTTTGGCCAGGTAGTCATTGACCGTCACGACATGGACCCCCTTGCCAGTGAGCGCATTGAGGTAAATAGGGAGAGTCGAAGTAAGAGTCTTTCCTTCTCCAGTCTTCATCTCGGCAATCTTGCCCTGATGCAGTGCGATGCCACCGAGCATCTGGACATCGTAGTGACGTTCACCGATCACCCGCTTGGCCACTTCCCGGACCACGGCATAGGCCTCGGGCAAAATATCATCAAGCGTCGCCCCCTTGGCGAGGCGCTCTTTGAATTCAGTTGTCTTCCCCCGGAGCGCTTCATCGGAGAGAGAGGTCAGGGTCGCGTCAAAGGTATTGATGGTCGCCACCATCGGCCGGAGACGGTTCACCTCACGTTCGTTTGAACCAAAGAGTTTTTCGAGGAATGACATAGCTGGGACAGCTTTTAGCTAATAGCATTGAGCTTTTAGTTGCAAGCAGTGATTATAAATCAATAAGAACCCTTCTATTCTAGCAAGGATAGAGTGGTCAGTCAAAAGAAAAATCCCGTTCTTAAAACGAGACATTTCCCTTATCTAAGCCACTAATTTACTAAAATCGAGCGGATTCGTCGACGGTCAGTTTCTTCTTGATGGAACGACTGCCGCGAAGTTTCAGATCACGATTGCGGTTCTTTTTCTTGTCAATCTGGGCCTCGAGCTCGTCAATCACGACATCGGTTGACCCTTCAATACTCACTGTTGTTTCTTCAGCCCGATAGAGGTTGTGCGGGGTCTTGACCATGATTTCTACTCGAAACTTGCCTTTCTTGTCCTGATCAATCTCAATCGAAAAGTCACTCACTGGATCAACGAGTTTCTCGATACGCGCCAAGCGCTTCTCGATATAGTCTCTCGTCCGGTCATCGATCTCCACTCCTTTGAATAAAAAGCGCGTATTCATACCCCGTGGTACTACTTCGACAATTTATCTCACATAAATTGAAGCGGTAGCATAGTATACAGATTAGCCAACGATTCCACTCATAATATTAGATTTCAAATGCCTCGTCGAAGTTGTCCCACCGGGCAGGCTCGTTTCATGAAAGAAATTAGAGTCCGTAAGCAGTCGAGAGCGTGCTCAAGAAAAACGGGACCGCAAAAACGAGTCCGATAAGAGGGAGTACAAACGCGACGAGTGTCGCAATCATCGTCCATAAGAAGTACTTGCGCGTCTTCTCAACAGACTGATAGATCTGCTCGAGCCGTTCATCCTGCGCCTCCAGTTTTTTCTTGAGTTCTGGGTCCATACCCATAGTATAGCACTCCTTGAGAAAGAAAAAAGGCGCTTCCCCTAGCAAGGGAAGTCGCCTGTTGTTTACCCATCGGATTGGTGGTCCCGATCCTCAAAGGCGCCTACTTGTCTCGGCTGAACCCGAAAGGCATTGATACCGAAATATTCATCCGGCGTTTGCATGTCCGTTCCAGCTTCCGATGGAAGGCGTGCTTCCAAATCGTGAGTGGCACAATACTCTCCACAGTAGGACCCATGAGACCAGGTCGATGTCACCTGAAAAACTTGGCCGCACCGTGTTTCAATTCGGTTGTTTCCTATCACCTGCACCGAAAGCAGGCAAGTGCAGGTCAACTGCGTCATGCTCTACCTCGCTTTCCAAAAAAACTACTATGGGTTCATTATACACCTAAAAAAATGGGGGGTAATTTCTAAAACCCGACAAACTGCACTTCTTCTTGGAGTTTTACACCGAGTTCGTCGCGGACACGGGTCTTGACGAGGCTCGCGAGCATAACGATATCAGCCGCAGTAGCAGTGCCGGTATTCAAGAGATAGTTCGGATGCTTTGGACTCACCTGGGCACCTCCGAGCACCTTGCCCCGTAGTCCCACATGATCGATAAGCCAGCCTGCGGGGAGCTTGCCATCCTTGGAGGCGTTGCCGGTATCCTTTTCAAATTCTTTGAGTAAGTGTTCGTCCTTTACTACTGGATTCATAAAAAATGAGCCAGCACACTTGGCATCCTGAGGATGCTTGGACTCACGAGTAGCCATGGTTTCTTTGATGATACGCTCGAGGAGTGCCTCATCGCCCCCCTCGTGGAGGGTGAGCTCAGCCGAGAGGACCACCAATGACGGATGCTTCTTAAAATGGCTTGTTCGGTAGGAAAATTCACATTCAGCCTGGATGTACTCATGTACCATGCCCGTCTTCTGATCCAGTGCCTTGACTGAAGTCACGTACTGCCCTATTTCTGTCCCAAAGGCCCCGGCATTGCCTCGCACTGCCCCGCCAAATGACCCGGGGATACCGGCGAGTTTCTCGATCCCCGAGAGTCCCGCGTCCTTGGCTGACCAGACGACGTTCATAAGAGGGACACCAGCTCCCACCATGATTTTTGCTCCCTTCACCTTGATACCCCCAGGGACAATCCTGACCACAATCCCCGGGAAGCCTTTGTCTGCAAAAAGAATATTACTCCCCCCACCAAGAACCCAGAGCGGGAGTTTGTGCTTTTCGGCATAGTCAAAAACCTCGGAGAGTTCAATCGCACCCGAAGCCTCGGCGTAGTAACGTGCTTCTCCCCCGACCTTGAAAGTAGTGAGTGGGGCGAGCGACACATGTTCACGAAGCGCAATCATTTGAAAGGAGAATCAACGTTTAGCGAGCGCATGAGATATCTCCCACACATTGCCCGCACCTACGGTAATAATAACATCATTTCGGCCCATTGTCTTCTCGAGTTCGGTCGTGAGTGCCATGCTATCAGTTACGTACTCTGCCTTGCCAGGAAAATAACGATTGAGTTCGTTCACCAAGTCAGCCGACGACACATGACCCGCGACTTCTCGCGCACTGCCATAGATATCAAGGACATACACCCGATCGGCATCATCAAAGCTCTGGGCGAATTCCGAGAGGAGTGCCTCGGTCCGGGTGAATGAATGTGGATGAAAAATGGCAGTGATTTTTTTATCAGGATAGAGGTCACGGAAAGCTCGGAGCGTCACGCGGAGTTCCTCTGGATGATGGGCATAGTCATCGTAGAGCATCGCTCCATAGCGCTCACCGATATACTCAAAGCGTCGCTCAGTCCCCGTGAACCGCTCAATGGCCCCAGTCACTCGCTCATTCTTGAGGCCCAGGGTCGAGAGGAGTGTCACCACGGCCGTGGCATTCAAGGCATTGTGGACTCCAGCGAGACGAAGTCGATAATTCTCGGTCTGCCCTGCTATGACCACTGAAAAGCTCTGGCGAAACATGTACTTTTCGGTCACAAATCCCGGTGTGACGGGCGTATAGTCAGTCACCCGGAACTCTGCCTCCTTATGAGTCCCGTAGGACACTTTGCGACAGTGAGCATGCTCCGCTATCCGGACGACACTGGCTGAATCAGTGCAATAAACAAGGACTCCCTGGGCGGGAATACGAGCGACAAAATCGATAAATGCCTGCTCGTAGGCCTGTTCGGTCGGGAAAAAATCCGGATGATCGTAGTCGACACTGGTGAGGATGACCGCAAAAGGCTGGTAGTGAGCCAGTTTGTTCTGGTATTCGTCTGCTTCAAGCACGAGATAGTTCCCGTGGCCCGCGAGTGCGTTACCACCCCAGCTCATAATGCGACTGCCGACGATAGCCGAAGGATCCTGACCGAGATAGTCAAGCGTATCTGCGAGGAGCGCACTCGTCGTCGTCTTGCCATGAGTGCCACAGACAGCAAGAGTGAGTTTTTCACGAGTCAGGAGGCCGAGCGCTTCGGGATAACTCAGTACCGGTCGCTTACTCGCCAGAGCGGCCGCGAGTTCCGTATTTCGCTCGGGCGTATAGGCCGTCGAATAGATGATGAGGTCGGCATCATCCGGGATATGCTTGGGGTCAAACCCCTGCGCTACCACTATCCCGAGACGCGTGAGAATCTCATCAGTAAAAAAGACCTCGTCTGTATCGGATCCCGTGACCGCCATCCCATTCCGAAGGAGGAGCTCAGCCAAGGCCGTCATACCCGCCCCCTTGATACCAATGAGGTGCGGCTTTTTGTAGCGAAACAAAGAGAGAGTATCGGACATACCTAGCGGACAATAATCGAACGGATACCAGTCGCTATCGCCTCGGCAGCATCCGGATGATGAAAGGCCGAGAGCTTCTCGCCCATCGACTGACGGAGGTCTGGGTTATTCACGAGCTCGATAATTTTTTGGGTCAAGAGATGCTCACCGAGGTTCGGCTCTTCGAGGACGATGGCTCCCCCGATAGCAGCGACATCATAAGCATTCATCCGCTGTTCATCATTGGCGGCCCCAAGGAGTGGCACGAGGATAGTAGCCTTCTTGGTCGCCGCGAGTTCAGCGATAGAGCCAGCGCCTGCCCGCGAAAGGACTACAGTCGCCAAAGCCAGAGCGTCCGCGAGTTCGGGCGCGGTCAAGAAATCACGCACCACGTAGCCATTGCCTGGTGCAATGCCATTTTCTGTGAGTACCTTTTGGATGGTATCAAAGTTCTGTTTGCCTGACTGATGAATTATCTGGATACCAGCCTGGAGAAGCTCGAGGAGAATCCGGAGGACAGCTTCATTCAAGACCATTGCCCCCTGGCTGCCGCCTAAGACGAGGAGAGTCGGTTTGTTGAGAGATAAGCCATAGGTACTTGTCGCACGACTGGCATCACCCGAGAGTATCTCAGCCCTCACTGGGTTCCCCGTGAGTGCGGTCTTGCCCTCAGGGAAATACGTACGAGCGCTCGGATAGGCAATAGCGATCCGCGTCGCAAAGCGAGCGAGGAAGCGATTGGCGCGCCCAGCCACTGCGTCTGAATCATGGAGTACAACCGGAATCTGGTAGAGCCAGGCGGCGATAACGACGGGGACCGAAGCCGATCCGCCCTTGGCAAAGACGACGTCTGGCATGTAGACAAAAAGTCGCCACAGGGACTGAATGATGCCAATCGGCACTTTGAAGGGATCGACAAAGTTTTGCCACGAAAAGTAACGGCGCATCTTGCCGGTCATGACATACTGCGCAGGGATATTTTCAGCGGCCATGGCGTCACTCTCAAACTGGCCACGCGACCCAATAAACAAAAACTCTATCCCTTCGGGAAATTGTGCCCGAAGAGCGCGCGCCACAGCAATAAGTGGAAAGGTGTGTCCGCCAGAAACACCGCCAGAGAGGACCACGCGAGGAATAGCCATAGCAAGATAATTTATGATTTTCGATGTATGATTTTGGAATGGAGAGACGTACCAAAATCACAAAAATCGCGCCCCAAACATACACTTTTACCCCTTTAGTGTACTGTGCTTGCTTATATTAAGCAAGATTCCCATGGCTGCCAAAATCACCGCCAGCGACGTCCCTCCGTAGCTAATAAATGGGAGCGGGATGCCCGTAAGTGGGATGAGTCCCGTGATAGCAGAGATATTGATAAAAGCCTGAAACACAATCCACGAGACGATACCGACGGCGAGGAGTCGTCCGAATTCATCCGGTGCCCGCGCGGCAATACGGAGTCCACGCCACGCCACAAAGAGAAAGAGTGAGACCACCACGACAGCGCCGATCATGCCGAGTTCCTCACCGAGGACCGCAAAGATAGAGTCGGTCACCGGCTCGGGGAGATAGTTGAACTTTTGACGACTCTGGCCGAGCCCGGCCCCGACGATACCACCTGACCCGATGGCGAGGAGCGCCTGAGTCATCTGATACCCAAATCCCATCGGATCATGCTCGGGATTCATAAAGACGAGAAAACGCTGCATCCGATACGGGGCAATCTGGATAAGGATAAAAAGAAACAAGAGCCCCCCAGCAAAGAGACTGAGGATATGACGGATACTGGCCCCAGAAGCAAAGAAGATAGCGAGCGAAATAAGGAAAATGAGTCCGAGCGTCCCGGTATCAGGCTGTTTGATGATGAGAAAGCCGACGATAGAGAGAAGAGCGAGAAATGGCACCAGACCCTCAAAGAAATCGGATGTCTTGGCCCGACCCTTGCCTGAGAGCCAGGCCGAGAGGTAGAGAATGATAGCAAACTTCATGACCTCTGACGGTTGAAAGGAAATCGGTCCAATCTCGACCCAACGGGCCGCTCCATAGACCGTGGTCCCAAACCCGGGGATAAAAACGAGGACCAAGAGGACGAGCGCCGTGATAAAGATAGGGAGGACGAAGCGGCGCCACACCCGATAGTCGATTTGCTGGAGAATCAAGAGAAACGTGAGGCCCACTCCGAGACCAAGGAGTTGCTCCTTCAAGAAATAATAGTCATCACCAAAACGCACTCGACCGTACACCACACCGGCACTGGCGATCATGATGAGGCCGAGACCGAGGAGGGATAGGAGAGCAAAAAACAGCGGTCGGTCAAAATTAAACGTTGGTCGTTTCATCGGTTTCTGTTGTTTTGGTATGAGTTTTGGCGACACTCTCGCGCCACTTGGCGATCGCGGCATGGTGACCGGAGAGGAGCACCTCTGGGACACGATTCCCCCGCCAAACTTCCGGCTTGGTGTACTGCGGGTGCTCGAGGACGCCAACTACCGTGTGTGACTCGGTCACTGCACTCTCGTCATTGCCGAGTACCCCCGGCACGAGTCGTGCCACCGCGTCGACGACGATCATAGCGGGGAGTTCTCCGCCCGTGAGCACATATTCGCCAATCGAGAGCTCCTCATCGACGAGATGCTCCGCGACGCGCTCATCGACCCCTTCATAGCGCCCACAGAGAAGAATCAGTCGATCGTAGGTGGCGAGCCGCTTCACATCATCTTGGGTCATGATTTTGCCCTTGGCAGAAAAGAGAATGGTTCTGGTCGCTTCTGGCTGGTAGCTTGTAGCATCTCGCTCCTTTACCGCCTGAATACATGCTGCGATCGGCTCGACTTTGAGGACCATGCCTGCCCCACCACCATACGGTGTGTCATCGACTGTTTTATGCTTGTCATGAGCATAATCACGCAGTTGATGCGTCTCTACTTCAATCAGCCCCTTGTCAGAGGCACGCTTGAGCATCGACACGCCAAAATACGAGTCAAAACTTTCTGGAAAGAGTGAAATAATATCAAATCTCATGTGAGTCATGTTATCGCCTACATTATCATTCATTGTAGCACAGCCAAGTACAGCTTTACAGAAATAAAAAAGTTGCCGGAACTTTGTCCGACAACGATGTTTAAACCGGCCTCAATTCCCAATCATTCCCAAGACTGGGGCTCGTGAAGCCTCGTATGAGCCTAAGGTTCCGCTCATCGTTCGGCGCTAGAATCACAGACAAGATGCTGTGGAGTTGCCAATCGACTCCTGCTGGCACTTCATCTTGTTCGACGTTCACGAGAAATACCGTAATCGGTTGAGCAAACACATCCAGCTTTGTCCTGATTCCGATCGATAATAAGTCATCCAAATCGGGTGGAACCCACACGTTGAGGCGATATTCCCCCTCTCTCATTACTTGGGAGTTCTCAACTATTATCCGCAATTCAACGACACGCCCCTTGGTAGGAAAGATATCCGATTTCCACAGTGTCCCCACCAAGCGACAAGTCGCACCGTAATAGCGAGCGACCCGTCTCATATCGTCGAGATACCACGACGCTTGCCGTCGAACATACAGCCGTATACCGTACCACTCGATGATGTCTATGAACGCAATGGTACCCACAAACGAAGATAGGTCACTCATCCATTTGGCAGTCAATAAAAGCAATACGGTGTTGATACTGATAAGCACCAATGCTCTCTTCCAAGATATGCTCCCTTCGAAGCGCTCCAGATCTCGCGCCAGCGCTGGTCTCGGGTAACCTCCCGGAAATGTCTCTGTGATCGGACTGTACTGGCGAAGAAATCTCTCGATTCTCCGCTGTATCTCATACAGCCCCATCCCTGACCAATGCGCCAGCTTGCCTGCCATAGCAAAGGTGCCGATGAAGTAAAGACTCGAGATGAGCACCTCGAACGCCGACAGTTCGAATTTCATGGGAAATCTCCTGCGCCGTAGCGCTTGTGGTTGTAAACGTGCCCCTATTGAGAGGCGATGGGAAGAACGCTGCCAAATTGTATGCAAACAAAAAGGCAGTAGTGAAGGGGTATCAAGAGCACATGCAGGATACCCCTTAGCTACTGCCTCGAAACTGCGGGTTTCGAAACAGCTGGATCCCGCATCGAGTGCGGGATGACGCAGAATTACGTCATTTAATCTCACTATATATTGTGTTTCTGTTGAGGGTAAATGATTTGATTTCTTTGGTGCCATCAGCCTGGATGACCGTGATCGACACTGGCACATCATTGAGACCCGGTTGCTTCTCTACCTTCAAATCATACCATGTCCGTTCCATGTCCTTCGGCAAGGTATAGCGAAGCGTCACCGTCTTTTCGGTGCCCAGTGGCACATGGACGAGCATCCCAAAATACTTTTTGTTGGCAAACTCACCAAATACGGGTTCGGTCGCGGTATTGGTCGCACTCGTGAGATAGCTCCCCTGTGGCACATAGACCCGGAGGAACGTCTGATAGTCTTTGGTAAACCAATCCTTTTTCACGGCAGTGTGACGATACGTCACCGCGAGGGTCACTTCGGGGGCATCCTTGCCGAGGTCTACGGTATAATCATACGAACGCTTGACGAAATAGTCACTCTTAAATGAGTTCAGGTTCGCATCCACGAGGAGGAGATAATCATCCTGCCAGTCGAGATCGAGACGTCCGTCCCAACCAGCTGCCACCACCGTCGCCTGCAGATTCTCATCACGAAACAAGAGCTGGACGTCTTTGCGATTGAGATCGTCGAGCATGACCTGGAAGAGCTCATACTTCTTGTTGAGAGGCAGGGCTTTGACTCGCTCGAGTATCTCGAGTCCGAGGATTCCCATCACTGATTTGCGTTCCCCAAAGTCGATATTTTGCTTGAGATAGCCCTGTTCCACCTGATACTCAAGATCGAGGATAGCATTGTCGGCCCCATAGGTCCCTGGGTAGCCCTCGAGTTCCACCGGTCCAGTTACCCGGAGGAATGAGGTGAGGACGTTCGTAGTCACACCGATAATACCATCAAACTTTTCACCCCCCTGCCCCATCTGATAAAACGTTTCGGCCCACTTGGCATTTTCGGCAAAGTCAGGAGAATAGTTCGAATCACGAAACTTCCACGAAGGAATCTTGAGGGTTTCTTTCATGGGGTACGGTGGAGCAACCGTGTCGGGGATACGTCCGTCAAAGTTGCCGGTGTCATGGACCAGAAATTGGGTGATATGACCATCACGAACCTTGAGAATACCAAAACTCCCGATGAAGCCACCGCCTGGGCGGAGCTCCATGCTATTCTGGAACAACAACAGAAATGTTTTTTCCTGGCCATCGGTATCGAGGAGTGAGTCAGCGAGCGAGATGACGGTGTCGAGATCGGTCCGCGTCTCTTGCCCTACCGGGAGAATCCCAAGGAGCCGCTTCAGACTCTCGAGCCCGTGCGTGCGCACTTCCCAAAACACAAACCAACCGGTCAAAAAAATGACCGCCACGGTAACAAAGATGATCCAAAACTTCTTAGAATGTTGCATGGTGATAGAAAAGAAATTATTTTCCACCTGAAAGGAGTTCGTTCAGACGTCGTTTGTATTCTTCGATGGTCGGTTCATCCTTCTTCACTGGTTCCGGTGTGGCCGGCGCAATCGGAGTCGACTCGACAAAGCCATTCATGACCGGGAGATCAGCGAGCTCGGTCGTCTCCTCTGCTTCATCATCTGGGAAATTGGTCTCAAACTGAAAAGGGAGCTCGGTCGCATCCATCCCCGGGAGCAGTCGCTCCGTAGTCACACTTTCCGCCTCCGCTTTAGCCGGGGTCTCAGGTGTCTCTACCCGTGGTTTGGGAGCGGACTCAAATGTCATCACCGGACGCTCCGGGACAAATTTCTGAGGATCGATATATGGGACACTCGCCCCGACTGGAAACTCAGGCGTCCGTCCTCGATCCCGACCAAAAAGAGTCGGGAGGAGCGACAGAAGCATAAAGAAAAGAGTGGTCAAAAAAAGCGCACTCCCGAGGCTCGTCACGACATACCGTATCGGCTCCCCGACAACCGTCTTGATGATTGGTTCATCAACGACGCGGAGATCGATATCGGTCTTCACATTATAATAGAAAGCAGCCACCGCAAACAGGGCCCGCCCGGTCTCTTCTGAGAGACGCTTGGCCGATTCTGGTGACGCTTCGCGCGCGGTCACGACGAGTACGCCACTTTGAGCGCTACGATTGACGGTCACCATCTCGTTCCAGGCAGCTTTTCGCTCATCCTTGGTATACCCTTCGAAATGATCATCAATGAGATCATTGCCAGCGAGCACTCGCTCATAGAACGACAAATTGCGTGAAAGCTCGGTAAAGTTCTCAACCACCTGATCGGTTGCGACCGTAGGCACTTTGCCAATGACGAGGATACGCATCTCTGACTGATACACCCGGTAATCATCCAGCCATAAGAGAAGCGACGCGAGGGTGACAAAAAAAAGCGCCACAAAAAAAGAGCGACGCCAGGACGCATGAATCGGAATAAAATTAGCGACCTTGAGATTTGACATAGTGTTCATTCAAATTGCCTCCCGTCACATCGCGGTACACTTCGATCGTTTTCTTGGCCACGGCTTCCCAGCTGTAGTGCTCACGGACTCGCTCCTGAGCAGCCCGACCGAGGACAGCCACTTCGTCACTTTTGTTGATGAAATAGGCCAATTCTTTTTTGAGCCCTTCGATATCTTTGACTGGGAAGTAAGCGCCCGTATTGGCTACAGCCTCTTTGTGTGGTTCGATATCACTCACAAGTGGCAGGAGTCCGTGTCCCATCGCCTCCAGGAGAGCAAGCGACAATCCCTCTTGCTCAGAAGGCTGGACGTAGAGGTAGGCATGCGAATAGAGAGATTCCATCGCCTGTCCTGTCCGCTCACCGGCCATGATGATATTGGAGCGTCCCTCTGCCAAGTGCTTGAGAAACTTTTCGTACTCTTCGGTATCAGCATGTGTCCCCACGATCACCAACTTAAAGTTGTTGGGGATACGATTGGTGTCCTCCAGTTCCTTAAAGGCCTTGATGAGATAGTGTGTCCCTTTGTGTGGGACGAGCCGATGCACCGCGAGGAGATAGCGCTTGGAACGAAGCCCAAGTTCGGAAAGTACGGTTGTATCTGATTCAAAAGCTACTTCGGCCCCACTCGGGATAAAGGTCACCGTGCGACCATAGGTCGATTTGGCATAGTCGATGAGGGTCTCACTTGAGACGATGGTGCGCTCCGGCACCGTACACGTGATGTATTCGGCCATATGGAGAAAGGTACGCGCCATCCACCCCCACTTCTTGTGGGTATAATCACGACTGTGGAACGTCGCGACGACGCGACACTTGGGCTTCAAGAGTCGTGGGATGATTGAGAGGATGCTCGGCCCGATCGACTGATAGTGGATCACATCATACTCGGCAAAGAGGGCATGGAGCGTCGCAAACAGTGTATGCGAGATAGCATCGAGATGCTTGGTGTGGATACTCGGGACATGCACGAGCTTCACCCCCTGAAAGGTCTCGAGTGTCACCGGGGTATAGTGTGAACGGACATAGACCGTCACCTCATGACCCTCAGCCACGAGACGAGTCGAGAGTTTCTCGACGTGCTTCTCCACCCCGCCCGCGATGGCAGGGATTCCCTTCTGGCCGATGAATGCAATTTTCATACTCAAACGGTCATGAGAGACGAGTCTCTCGGTGGGTTAGAAACCACGAAGTACCGGTGAAGTGCTGCCGACACGATTGGTGTCGATGCGATTGTCATTGATCCCTGTACCGAGAATAATACCACCGAATGACTTGTAGCCGTTAGCAGTACGAGCGACACGAGCGATACCGTAGCGTCCATTGCCTACCAACTGGGCTTTCTTCAAGCCCACGTTACCGGCGGCACCATACGAGTTCACTTCGACACCCTCGCGGGCGTTGTTGCGGATACTGTTGGATTTAGACCATACCGAAGCGCCATCGAGAACCACCTTGATACCGGATCCGCCGTTACTATTGATGCGGTTGTCTTCGAGCCATGCCTCCATGCTGGCGGCCAGGTCGAGACCATCGCTCTTGTTGTTATGGATATTGCTATTGATAACGACGATATCACGCTTCTCAGAGTAGATACCGGCGCGAGCACTGTCTCGCACTTCAACGCTGTCGATCAGGGCTCGGTGCTTCTTATCACGAGGAGCCGAGTCGATATGGATACCATCACGGCCACTCTTCTTGATAGTCACCTTGTAGATCTTGGCCTTGGCATCCTCGAGGACACGCACGCCATGACGACCGCCTTCAATCGTGAGGAAGTTGAGTTCCGTCTGATGCTTCATAGTCACCGTCGGCTTGTCGCCGTTGTCAGACTTGATCACGACATCGCCGATATCTTTCTTCTTCCCAAAAAGCTTCACGCCCTTGGGAATGGTGATGTTTTCTTTGTACGTTCCCTTGGAAATATGAACGTTCGTTCCTTCCTTGGCGTTCTTGAGCGCTTTGGAGATACTGTGATACGGATGATTCGAGGTTCCCTCTTCAGAACCCTTGGCGTCCTTATCGACATAAACGTCTTTGGAGCCACCCAAAACAATCACCGGGACGGCGATCAAAAGAGTCAGTGCGGTACCGAGTAAAACCTCTCGGGAAAGCCAAAAGTTACGACTTTGCATAGGGAGACATGAGTCAATTTTTAGACCTTTTATCTTAGCAAATTTTCGGCTTTTTGTCAAGGGTATGGTTTTGCGGTAAAATAGAGACACAAAATAGCCTAAAACAAACACTCCGTATGAATCTCAATCCTCTCTTTTCTCCGCGTTCTATCGCCGTCGTCGGTGCTTCGACCAAAGTCGGCAGTGTCGGCTCAAGTCTCACCAAGAACCTCCTCTCCTACGGCTACACCGGGCACATCTACCCCGTCAATCCCAAAACTGACCGTCTCTTTGATCTCCCCTGCTACCCCAGCCTCTCCGATATCAAGGAAGAAATCGATCTCGCCATCATCATCATCCCGGCTGCCCTCGTACCAGCCGTACTCCGGGAAGTCGGCGAAAAAGATATCCCCGCAGCGGTCATCATCTCATCAGGATTCAAAGAGACCGGAGCGGATGGTACCGCGCTTGAGGATGAGGTACGTGAGATCGCCGAAGAATACAACATTGCCCTCCTCGGACCCAACTGTCTCGGTTTTCTCCATCCCGCGCTTGGTCTCAATGCCTCGTTTGCCAGTGGTATGCCCAAAGTGGGGGGTATCACCTTCTTTTCCCAAAGTGGCGCCCTCTGTACAGCCCTCCTTGATCTCTCGGCGGGACGACTCGGATTCTCAGCCTTTGTGAGTGACGGCAACAAGGCCATCCTCAGCGAAAAAGAGTTCCTCGAGTACTTTGCCCAGGATGAAGAGACGAAAGTGCTCTCCTTCTACACGGAGGGTATGCGCGATAGTAAACATATCATCGAGACTGGTCGCGCCATCCTCGCTCGCTCCGAGCCCAAGCCCGTGATCGCACTCAAGTCCGGCACCACCGATGCCGGGACCGCCGCCTCAAGCTCACATACCGGGGCGCTTGCTGGGAGTAACGCTGCCTATGAAGCCCTCTTCCGCCAGGCGCGCATCATCCGCGCCGAGTCCCTCCAGTCACTGGCCAACCTCCTCATGGTCTTTTCTCGCAATCCCCTCCCCGAGGGAAAGCGGATCGGGATTATCACGAACGCCGGTGGTCTCGGTGTCCTCGCCACTGATATGGCCTCGCAGTGTGGCCTCACCCTCGCCACCCTCTCCGGAGAAACCGTCACCGCCCTTGACCCTCTCCCACCCTCGGCCTCTCGACACAACCCGGTCGATGTCTTGGGTGATGCTCCAGCCGACCGCTATCGTCTCGCCCTCGAGGCACTCGCCCGTGATCCCGAAGTCGACATGCTCCTCGTCATCATCACTCCCCAAACGACGACCGAGGTACGTGACACGGCGCTGGCTATCGTCGATACCAAACATCATACCGAGAAACCGATCGTCGCTATCATGTCAGGCGCTGGCGCCTTTGCCGAAGGGATAGCGATCCTCGATGAACACGAAGTAGCTGTCCTCACCTATCCCGAGGACGGGGCCCGTGCCCTCGGAGCGCTCGCTCAGGTCGCCAATTGGCGCACACACCAACTCTCTACTCCGTTTGCCTGGAGTGATATCGACCGAACCAGCGCGCAGAAGATTATCAAACAGGTGAGGGCTGATGGACGGACCACGCTCTACGAATCCGAAGTCTGGGACGTCCTCTCGGCCTATGGGTTTCAGTTCCTCCGAAGTGCTACGGTACACAGTGCCGACGAAGCTCGAGAGGCGAGTCGGGATTTTACTGGTCCGGTCGCCCTCAAAATAGTCTCACCCGATATCAGTCACAAGTCTGATGCTGGTGGCGTCATGCTCAATGTTAAACCAGAAGAGGCTGGGGAACAGTATGACGCGCTCCTCGCCCGAGTGGCCGAACATGTGCCCGAGGCCAAACTCGAGGGCGCGCTCATGGTCGAGATGGCTGAGACCGGTGGTCGTGAGATCATCCTCGGGATGAAAGAAGAGCCAGGACTCGGCCAGCTCCTTATGGTGGGACTCGGTGGTATCTATGTCGAGACCTTTCATGATGTAGCGTTCCGGTTTGCCCCACTCACCGAAGAAGACGCCCGTGAGATGGTCAGTGAGCTCGCGAGTCTCCCGCTCCTCACTGGTACCCGTGGACAGGCTGGCATCGATATGGACACGCTTCTCGGTGCCATCGGCCGGCTCTCGCTCCTCGTCCGAGACTTCCCAGAAATTGCCGAACTCGATATCAATCCCCTCCTCGCTTTTCCTGAAGCCTCGCGTTTCCGGGTCCTCGATGCCCGCATCCGATTGAAAGAAATCTAAGTAAAGAAAAAAGCAGCCGGCCGCGATTGCGGTGACTGCTCGAAGGTTCCGGTCAGATGCTCATGTACGGAGACCAGGGTCATCCGTGCGACGAAGGATTGACTCTCGCCGGCGCTTGAAATGCTCGGACGAAAATCGTTCGACAAACACCAAGAGATCGTCGACCGAATCGAAGACCCCGATTCTTTGGAGACCTTTGTCTCCAGCCCACAGCCGGTCCGAGAAACACTCAGCCCTGAAATACGGGTCCGTCTTCTCACCCGTCTTAGAATTTCTGAGCTGAAGGACCATTGCCTCACACTTGGCGGGCTCCACGTAGCGGGTCCCGTCCTGCATGGGGTGCATGTACTCGCCCACCTGCTGTTCGAGCACCCACATGATGGCCCGAGCACGGACAGATTCTTCCCGTGAGGGACGCACCACTTCTACGGGGATGAAACGATCCCCAGCTACGGCATTCTTGGGCACGTAGACGACAGAAAATTCGCCCTCGCCCGCAAACGCAGCCGTCACGGTCAACAGGTAACCCAGCAACAAGGACCAGAAAATTTTCAACGCGGTCATTACTCCCCCTCAGGGTGGTTGGAAATGTTAAACAGCTACAATCTAGACTCGGTTCCATTTTACGAACCGAGCGACGTTCATGTCAAACCAAGAGGTCCGAATGACAGGCTCATGAACGTATTTCTCCTTGAGATAGGCATGGGTCTTTTCCAGCCCAACCTCAAGCGAGGTCATGGGGTAGTACCCAAACTCTTCGCTCGCCCGACTGATGTCAAGCACGATTTTTTGCACGTCAAAGGGACGCTTTTCCAAGCGCTTCATGCGAGGCATCGACTGGGTCGTTTTGGCGAGCATGAGGACGAGCTCAAAGAGCGCCACACCCCGGCCACTCCCCACATTGTAGGTTGAGTTCTTGTGCTTCTCGGCAAAGTTGTCCGCCATAAAGCCGGTCACATCTTTGACGTAGACATAGTCACGCACCGTGTTGCCATAGAGTTCAATCAGCTCATTCTTCATCATGTGCTTCATGAAGATCGGGATTGCCCCCTGGATACCATTCGGATCCTGGCGTTCACCGTAGGGATTGGCGATACGGTAGATGACGAAAGAGAGACCGTACTGACGTCGGTAAAAATGCAGGTGTTCTTCGATGGCGAGCTTGGTCACCGCATAGGGTGACATCGGTCGAGCCTGGGTCGTTTCACTCGCCACTTCATCGAGGGCATTGCCATAGACCGCACCACCCGAAGACGGATAGATGATTTTCTTGATGTTATGCTTCACGCACAAGTCGAGGAGCTGGAGGGTACCTTCGAGGTTCAGTTTGATTTCACGCTGCGGGTCATTGGCAGTCGAGGCGGGGGTACTGAGCGACACAAAGTGAAAGACATAGTCCATACCCTTGAGGGCTCGGGACAGGTGGCGTTTGTTCAAGAAGTCACCTTTCTGGAATTCAATAATCCCCTTCAAATGGTTGAGGTTCTTGATGCGACCCTTGTGGAAACGGTCAAAGACGCGCACCTCATACCCGCGGGCGAGGAGGTCGTCGACGAGGTGAGAGCCGAGAAAGCCGTCACCACCAAGTACCACACATTTCTTTCCCATAAGAAAAGACCCATTTACTGATAACGGGTCATATTACACTATTTTTGCCATTCTGTCAAGGGGTATCGAATAGCTATTTTTTGGCTCTAATAAAGGGTATTAACGCCGATTTTACCGGTACTCGCTCGGAAACGAAAAAAGTTTTCGCTTCACTCGCTTCGTTTGGTAATAAGGGAAGAATAGAGGCTAGTGATGGCCGAGAGGTAGGTCGCCTGGTCAAGCGCCATGACGCTCTCCCGGGCGTTTTTCTGGAGTTCTGGGAGAGATACAGTGTCAAGCGCTCGAATCTTGTCCGCCAAATCATGGGCATCCCCTGGCGTAAAGAGAAAGCCATTGTACCCGTCCTGTACTCGCTCAGGCAGTGACCCCACACGAGCCGCAATCACCGGCGTCCCAGAGGCGAGGGTCTCGAGGAGTGCATACGGTGTGTTCTCATACCATTCGGACGGGACGACGACCGCTCGGGCCGGGAGGAGTATCTTTTGCAGATCATCCCCATACACCGGTCCCAGGAATTTCACTTTATCGGTGAGCGCCAGTGTAGTAGCGAGAGCCTTCAGTCGTTCTTCTTCTGGCCCAAAGCCGACGATCGAGAGAGTCTCGCCATCCTCGAGTTCGGCAAACGCCCGGATGAGCGTCCCTATCCCCTTTTCAGCTGAGAGCCGACCGAAATAGAGAAAATTCTTGCCAGGCTTGTCTGGAAGTGGCTTCGTGAGATCGGGAAGCGGGACGAGTGGCTGTGGGAGGAGTCGGATATCATAAGGGAAGCCCAGACGCTTGTAGGTATCGATGAGGAATTGGCTGAGCCCGATATAGGCCCCTACTTGGCCATAGGTACCGAGGAGTCGGTGGAGCCACTGTTCGACGACACACACGAGACTCTTGCCATACGAATCTTTGACACAGCGGTCGACGAGACAGCGGAAGCCTGACGCATGCTCCCAGATCTGACCCCTCACAAAGAGACTGTAATTCGGTGAGGCGAGTTTGTAGTCACAAAGCGTCATCACGATTGGAACCCCCTTCTTCTTGAGGGCCCAGATGATAGAGGGTGAGAGTTGGTGATAGGTGACAAAGAGATGGGCTACGTCTGGTTTGTACTCATCGATGAGGGCCTCGAGGTTACGCTTGGCCTCGGGGTTCCAGATGATGTTGCGCGCCACGATGAGCTTGTCCCAGAGTGACAACTGATTCGCTTCTTCGTAGTCCACCTGCTTCACAAAGTATCGGCTCCACTCGGTCGACTCATTTTTGGGATGAGCCATGGCAAAAAACGCGACCTCGTGACCCTCCGCCCGGAGGAGTTTGGCCGTATCAAAATACAAACGCTGAGGACCGGCATACTGGCGATGATATTTGTCGATAAGGAGAACGCGCATATTTTGACTTTTTGGCTTAACAATGGCATTATACAATAAAGTATACCCAAAAACAATATGTCGCTCATCGAAACTATCGCCTATCGTATCTCGGCCTCGAGTCGAGCCAAGAAGTTCTCGCAGTTCCTCACGCTCATGGCGCCACAGCCCCACGAATCCATCGTGGATGTCGGGGTCAACACCACTGAGTACTCAGATACCGACAACTATCTCGAAAAGTTTTACCAACATCCCGAAAAAATTACTGCAGTCGGCATAGGAAGCGATACCGAAGTAGCCAGTTTCCGCGCCCGCTATCCGCTCGTCACAACAGTCGCAGGTGATGGTCGGGCTCTCACCTTTGCCGAGAATAGTTTTGACGTGAGCTACTCAAATGCCGTCATCGAACACGTCGGGAACTTTGACGACCAACGCCGGTTCCTCGCCGAGCTCTACCGCGTCAGTCGACGGGGCTATCTCACCACTCCCAACCGTCATTTTCCGATCGAGCTCCATACCCGCATCCCGCTCCTTCACCTCCTCCTCCCTAAGAAGAACTTTGGCCGCTTTGTCACTTGGATCGGTAAGGGTTGGGCAGCTGGCGACTATATGTCTCTCCTCTCCGTATCCGACCTGCGACAGCTCCTCTCGGACGTCGGTATCACCCACTATACCCTCATCCCCAACCGCTTCTGTGGCCTCGCCATGACTTATACCATCATCTGGCACAAAGACTAGTATGTATTCACTCTCATCGATGAAAATCCTGCTCGGTCTCTCGGCCATCACCACTTTTGGGGCGATGCTCGGACTGGTCATTGGATTCTCACCCCTCCTCCCTGTGGTAGGAGCGGCCGGCATACTCGCTCTCTTTCTCCTGTTTCGGGCTCCTCTCATGCTCCTCTTTGCTCTTATTGTGGTCCGGATGTCACTCGACTATTCTTCGCAGTATGTGAGCCTCACGCTGTACCAGATTACCCTCACGCTTTCTCAGCTCCTCGGTGTTGGTATCGCATGTCTCGGATTCCTCATCATCATCCTCAAGCGTCAGTATCTCGCTCGCTACCCACTCAACGCGCCCTTTCTCCTCCTCTTTGTCTGGGGCGGTCTCACCCTCTCGTATAGTATCGCTCCCGGGACCACTCTCTCCGAACTCCTCCGCGTCTTTGATCTCTTTGTCCTCGGCTTTCTCGCTTACGCCACGGTGCGTACGGCCGATGATTTCCGTCACCTCCTTCAAGCGTTCTTTGTCTCGAGTATTCTCCCTATCGGCTTTGGTCTCTACCAATTTTTCTTTCACATCGGTCTCGCGGATGAGAATGTCTCCATCCTCCGCATTTTTGGCACCTTTAGTCACCCAAACGTCTATAGTCTCTACCTCTTTGCTCTCGTTGTCTTTGGGACGCTCTACCTCACCCTCTTTGCTCGGACCATGTGGCAGCGTCTACTCATCCTCACCCTCCTCGGCCTCTTTACCCTCATGCTCCTCCTCACCTTTGCTCGGGTGGCCTGGATTGCGCTCTTTCTCTTTGTCTTCTTGATCGCGCTCTTTCGCTATCGCCTGCTCCTCTTTCCACTTTTTCTCTTCCCCTTTGTCCTCTTTGTCTTTTCCCAGAGTTTCCAGGCCCGTGTGAGCGAGAGTCTCCGGTCTGACCCAGATAGCTCCCTCCTCTGGCGCGTCACGCTCTGGCAAGATGTCACCCGCTACTCGGTCCAAGAAGAACGTGCCCTCCTCGGGTCCGGTATGGATACCTTTCCTCGCGTCTCGGAGAGTCTCCGGGGTACCTCTCATGGCCCCAATGATCCGCACAATGACTTTGTGAAGTTCTTTATCGAGGGTGGTGTGGTCGGGGTCGGGGTCCTTGTCCTCTATCTCGGACTCATTGCTCGACTCCTTATCCGTGGTTACCGCATGAGTCGAGCTGGGAGCGGGCTCCAGATAGCATTTGGCATCATGCTCGTCTTCTTCCTCACCCTCGAAGCCTCGGCCCTCACCGACAATATATTCAAAAACACCCCCGTCCAGTGGCTCTTCTTCACGGCCCTTGGCGCCCTTCTTGCTCTCTCCGAAAGCAAGAAGAAACTTGAGTAATAAAATCTATTTTGGATAAAAAAAGAGGAGCCCCAAGCGCAGTTGCACTTGAAACTCCTGTTGTTGAACCGCATCATTGATGCGGGGCTTGTGGCCTTGCCACCGGCGCCGGAAGCCTAGGCGGCGTCCTTGCACGCCTTGGCGTACTCCTCGGCGTCGTACTTGGCCGTCTCCTCGGAGGTGGCCGGACGCCAGGCACCATTGCCATCGACGTAGTAGACGGAGGCCTGTTGCGACTTGCCGGAGCAATGGAGCTGCTTGCGCACTTCGGCCGGGTGGGACACCCAGCTGATGTGCTTGCCGCTGTTGTCGCGGAGCTCCGGCGTCATGGCGATCACCTCGTTGCGGGCATCGGTTGCGACCTGGTGTCGGGCGACCCCCTTGGCGCTCACCGTCGAGCACGACATCTGGCTCCAGCCCTTGCGTCCAACACCGCGCCAGCAGAGCTTGAAGTTGGCCATGCCGCTGTTGTCGCCAAAGCTCGCGATGCTCGCGGTCTTGGCGGGGTCGCTCGTGTCGGGCTTGGCGGCCTCGACCTTGAGGCCAGCCGGCGCTGTCTCGTCCGAGAGAACCACCATCTTGAGGCCCGACGTCTTCAGAATCGCCGTTCCGGGCTTGCCCTTGACGTTCTCGATGACGACCGACGTGTCGCCGTCGCCGACCTGGTTCTCGTTCTTCTGCGAGGTGAACTGAGCCAGCGCCGGGAGGGCTGCGAGTGCCACGAACGTGGCGAAAATCCTGGAAATGATCTTCATGACATGTGCTCCTGCACGGTTGGGAAAGTTGATTGCGTCTGTAAAATCAACTCACCCGAGTTGATAGATTCACAGACGCGAGGAACTGATGCCTCCAATGTTCACCTCTTGCGAGATATTCACTGAAGGGTTCAGTATACACCCAAACGGCTCTTTTGTCAAGAGCAGAATAGGACCGAAAATAAGCCATGAATCATTATAAAAATGTTCAAGGGCAGTCGGTGTTAACCTCCTGCCCTTGTGTTTGCGACGTTGTCGCTGACTGCTTTACTCTCGTTACCTTCATCAAACCTCGTCGTGTACGTCGCATGTGCATGTTCTGCACCTTGGCGCGTAACCTTTTTATAGAACGTGAGAATTGCCCAAATGGTTTCTCAGACGCTAGATGCTCCTAGGGAGCATCTACTTAGATGTTGAAGGTAGAGAATGTCTATCAGTCTTGCGTTTCGTCGTCGGGCTCGAGCGGGGTCATGACAGCGCCGTTACCGAGCACAGCCGTCTTCCCGTCACTCACCTGGTCCAGGCGATAACCTTCACGACCGACTTCGACCAACTTGACGCCGTCGCACCACCAGCCGTAACCGGGTGCTTCGCCACCATGAAGGAGATCAAAGTCGAACCCTATGCCAACACCACAGACCCTGAGGGGGTCCGAGATGCCAAGGCGCAGATTGGCCGTCTGAGAGAACGGGAGTTCACTGAAGAACCCTACCCGTGCCCAGAACGTCGCGAACTTCGCGTCGTAGATGTCCTGGTGGACACCGGCTTGAAGCACCACGCTGTGGCGCTCCAGTTCCGACGCGTCAGTCGGTTGCAAGAAGTTGCTCGCCGTGGCCCGCACTGAGGTCGGGATACCCACGCTGGCGTAGATGCGCGTTTCCGGCATCCACTTCTTGCCCGCCAAACGATTCGAGTAATCGTTGTAAGCCACCGAAGCGCCCACAAAATCGATTTCCCGTTCGTTGCGGTACTGTGCCTGGCTGAATGCCTGGTGCATGTGGCCAAAGAGCAGCTTGCCCTCTGCCGTCCAGCCCTTGTCGCTGATCCGCTCAACAGCAGGACCAAAGGCGAGTGATTGACCGTGAGCCCTTCCGGACCCAAAGTTCACGCGCACATCCCACCATGAGTTCTGGAGGCCGACACCCCACCCCGTGTAGCCGTCCCCAACCCGCTTGATGCAGTACAGGGCAGCCGTCACAAAGGTTGAGTGAGACACGTTGCCGTTGTCGTTCGGCTCATGCTCTTGTCCGAACACGAGCTTGGGATCAAGGAGGCAACGCCTCTCTGCAACCACCGTCTTCGGCGGGATCACCATGGTTGGGATGTCCTCATCCTCTTCTTTCGTCACCACGGGAGTTGACGGAGGGGTTTTCGGCGCCGAGGCAGGGGGAGCAGGCGGAGGAGGAGTCCTGGGCTTCACCGGCGTTGGCCAGGTCACCCAATTCTCGCATTCCCACATCCAGAGAACTGTCCGACCCGAAGGCAGGACGAAGCGTTCTCCGAACACAGGACGCGGAACCGAATCCTCGTTCCATGTGGTACGCATCGGACCCAGAGTGACCGCCTTGCCATCCCGGCAAAACGTCACCTGTTCGATACGAGTACCCGTCGGAATCAGCACCAAGCCTTCTTCGGCTGTGATGTTCTTCCGCGGGCCACCCTTGGCAACGTGTCGCCGGAGGTATACCCTGTCCTCTTCTGAGAGACTGAGGGCACTCCAAGCTTCTTCGTTGATTGCCTCACGCGACTTCTTGCCACAATTGAGAAGCGGGGAACGACCGACGATGCTGTACGGGATTTCTCCCGCTTGCACGACCGACGCCTTCACTTCTTCAAAGCCGAGGAGCTTGAGTTGCTTCCCGGCCTTGATTTGGCAATGGGGCATGAGATCATTCAGCTTGCACAGGGCCTTCCAGTCCTGCTTGTGCTGCTTGGCGATGCCAATCATCGTCTGACCTGACTTGATGTCGTGAACCGGATTGGCCCACGACCCCGCCACTCCGAAGAGAAGCAGGAGAGAGAGGAGCCACTTCATGGCGTTACTCCTTGTAAACGATTGAGGAACCGAGGTTGGGCCACGTGAGTAGCCCAAGTCCTGGCACGAATGCCTAACTTTTTGGCTACTTTCATTTCCTTTCCTAGTTACTCTTTTTCGCAAGGCAGTCCTCCTGAGTGGCAACCTGAATGTTGCGCACCAGAGAGATCGCCACGAATACCGGGATCAAGCCTGGCGAGACCGTGAACGATCCGCAGGAAATGACCCGGTCGGCCACCGAACTGAGGTTAGTGAACTTGCCCATGATCGTCTTGGCATCTTTGGTACCGGAGTACCAGATGTCATTGACCACCAGGGTTTCGCTGAAGCGCCACTTGAGATACGAAATGATCGGATCGGGGCTCTTCAGCGTAAGAACCTGGCGCAGGTCAGAGGGGTGTTCACGGAAAAAGCCCGGGGGCAGTTGCCGCAAATCCTGACCGACTGGCAGTGTCACCATTTTCTTGCGCCCCGTCATGAGCCACGTGCCGTCAGACGACACGATGACCAGGTGCCCCCGGAGAGCCGAAGCCCGTTCCAGTGGCAGATTGACGAAGAACATCCGGTAGTCAGGATGAAAGATTGCATCGAAGAGCTCGAGCAGCCTGCCATCCTCGTTGTAGAGCAAAGCGCGCTCTACTACACGGACCAGTGGCTTTGACACCACCTTGCCATCGACCTGCTTGGCCGGATAGACGCGCCCTTCATCGACCAGCTCGTTTTCCCACTTGAGAGGGAACGGCTCTGGCAAATTGAATGGCGCTACGGCCAGCGTCTCGATGGCACTGACGTTGCCCATCAACGTCACATTGTGCCATGGCTCCTGACGCACTACTTCAGCCGACTTCGGCTGCACAGTGAATCCAGAACCCTCTTTGATGCTCGCACATCCCGAAAGGACAACGAGAGCAACGGAGGTTACAAGAACCCCCGTCAAACGACGAATACTGTTCATGTGACCTCCAGAGTGAAATGACATCACGCCTACATCCGACCGGACATAAGCGTTTTAACACTAAACTGATAGACAGATTGTTAAACTACAACATTCGAATCTATCCTAGGAAGAAAGCAGTGGTGACGATAACGCCGCACCGCTCTCTTCCTAGGAACCAAGAGGGTTGAAGCTCTCAGTCTAGGAGATGGCTTTAGACCATCGGGTCATTGAAAGGTACATGAGTGCCTCGGACGATCGTGGCACGAGATTCCTCCCGCGCGATCACAAAGAAGGCACTGAGGAGGAAGCCGGCAACAAAGGCGAGGAGGACTACCTTGAGAATCTTGGCGACGTTCGGACTCTGTTCGAGGATCGGACCAGAAAGGATACGGATCTCGACACTCTTCTCATCACCACTGCGGAAGAGAGAGTTGCGCTCGGTCAGCACCTGGGCGATACCGTCCATGATACGAGCGACATCGCGCTCTCGGTCACCCGAGACGGTCACACTGATGATCCCGAGTTCGAGGTTCTTGTTGACGGTGACCATCTTCGACCAGGTGGCGAGACGCTCCTGCTTGTCGAACGGGAGAAATTCTTTGTTCACCTTGCCAGTCTCGACGAGGGCATCGATAAAGCGGTCACTGTAGACTGCTTCGGAGAGAATCTTGCCGAGATACTCGGACGACTTGAAGAGCGTATAGAAGTCCTGATTGTTGGCATTCGACTGCACCACGAGGAAATCCATCTTGGTCTGAAACGGCTTCTCGGTCACCATGAGACCAAAGAAAGACAGTGCACCAAAGAGGAGCCCTACGATAACGAGGGCACCAAATTTAGAGCGGAGCAGTGCGAAAATGTTCTGATTGCCCATAGAGTAATATAGTATTTAACGACCTTATATATTACCAAAAAATACGAGAAATGTCAATAGCTAGCCGAGATAAAGGAAAAACCCCTCATTTGAGGGGTTTTTGGCGGTTCGGGCAAGAGAATTACGAGAAGAGCCGGGTCAGCTTGTCGAGGATCTGAAATTGAGCAAAATCACGTACCGTGACGAGGAGCATGAGGACAAGCAGGAGGATAAATCCGACCTGGTGGATCATCCCCTCCACGCGATGACTCACTGGACTCCCCTTCAACTTCTCAATCAGGATAAAGAGGATGCGTCCACCATCAAGCGCCGGAATCGGAAGAATGTTGATGATACCGAGGTTGATGGAGAGGAGCGCGGCAAACTGGAGGAGGTACGGGAGACCGAGATCACTCATCTGCTTTGTCAGGTAGACGATGCCGACTGGGCCAGTGACATCAAGCGCCGTCTTGGCTCCGCCAAAGAGTGAAGCAATCATCATCCCAAAGGCACCAAGGATAGCGAGCGTGATGTCATAGGTCGCGATAGCTCCCCGATAGATAGCCTCGTACCATGGGTACGACACTACTGCGGTCTCGGAAAAAGAAATCCCGAGTGCGCCCTCCGTCGCCGGATACTCGGTACGAGGAGTCCCCGAGAGGGTGAGGGGCTTGCCAAATCGGTCCACCACCACTGTGATAGTCTGTCCCTTATGGCTACTGATAGCCTGGGTCACCTGATCAAGCGTCGTGATGGCCTCACCGTTGATACTCACAATAGCGTCACCCATACTAAGACCCATCGTCTCGGCTGGGGTCCCCTTACCGACGGCGAGGACCTGGATCTTGGCATCAGCGAACTTACCATGATCAGCTGGCTCAATGGGCTGAGGCAAACCGAGCATAAAGACGACTGAGATGAGGAACCAGGCAAAGAGAAAGTTCATGAAGACTCCGGCAGCGAGTACCCGGATCCGGGTCCAAGCGGACTTGCCCGCGAAACTGGTCGGGTCAGTGGTATCGTGTCCATCCTCACCAGCGATTTTCACAAACCCACCGAGAGGAATCCAGTTGAGCGAATACACCGTCTGCCCACTCGGCATTTCTTTGCTCCCCCACACAAGCTCGTACTTGCCCTCGGCATTCTTGGTCACCCCAAAGAGTCGGGGCGGGAAACCAAAACCAAATTCGTCCACCCGGATACCATTCCATCTGGCGACCAGGAAATGTCCCAGCTCATGCACAAACACGAGGAGACCGAGGATGATGACAAAAATGAGGATAGTGAGCATAACGTCAAAAATAAAATTTACAAAACACAGAGCACAAAAACCAAACAAAACATAGAACTCAAACCACTAAAACTACTTTCTCCAATTGTGTTTTCTGGATTGTGCTTTGTTTGGCATTTGTGTTTTTGAAAAATGTGCTTTCCCAAACTACACTGTCATCACTTCTTCTTCTTTCTTCTTGCGGAGGACTTCGAGTTTCTGATTGTATTCATCGATGACTTTTTGGAGTTCGTCCTTGCCAGCGAATTTGTCGTCTTCGGAGATAGTCCCTTCCTTTTCAAAATCCTGGATGTCTTTCCAGATTTCTTCGCGGATGTTGCGGACGGCGATACGAGCCTCCTCGGCGCGCTGGTTCAATGACTTGACCAGGGACTTACGGGTCTCCTCAGTGAGAGCCGGGAGCGTGATCCGGAGGGCGACGCCATCATTGCCGGGATTGAGTCCCAGGTCGGATTCACGGATGGCTGCTTCAATGAGGACCAGTGACCCCTTGTCCCACGGCGAGATGAGGATCTGACGGGCTTCGGGGATGCTGATGCTCGCTATCTGACGGAGTGGAGTGCGCGTACCATAATAATCCACCGAGAGGTTTTCGACCAGTCCTGGATGAGCCCGGCCCGTGCGAATCTTGGCCATTTCAACAGAAAAATGTTCAATCGCACTCTCGAAACTGGCTCGTTTGTCTTCAATCAATTCTTTGACCATAGTCGTTCACTTAACAATCAACAATTATTAGGGGTATCTCACTTGATGTTGCGGAGGGCCATATAGATGATGCTGGAATCGGCTGGGTCATAAGCGAGGACCGAGACGCTACGGTCGATGTAGAGGTCGACCACTGCCCAGGTATCGCCACCATTGGTCGAACGATAGAAAGCGGAGCCGGCGGAAAAGATAATCTCCTGCGAATTGCGCGGATTCACGACGACGGTACGCACGGGGAACTTCTCAGCACTTTCGATGATGTTGACCTTGTTCCACGTCCGGGTAAAGTCATCGCTCCGGTAGAGGCCACCATTCTTCGTCGCGTAGAGACGCCCAGAGACAATCGGATCAGCCGTGATAGAGAGAGCCATATCTGGCCCGCCAGTCGACGTCGTAGCGGGAGCATTGTTGTTGGTATTGGTCACTTGCATCTGGTCAGTCCACGCTACGCCACCATTGTCCGAATAATAGATTTTCTTGTTGATACTCAAGGCATAGATCGACATGGGCTCGACTGCATCGAACGCAATCTCGGTAATAGGCCCATCGAGGGTCTGACCGACGTTCTTCCAAGTCTCACCACTATCGGTACTCTTCACCACAGTCCCGGCGCTTGTCCCCGCAAAGAGGACGTTGGTATCACGTGGATGCTGGGCGAGGATAGTGATTACTACGCCAGCGCCTGGCTCGGTATAGACCGCGCGCCACTCGGTACCGCCGTCATCCGTCCGAAAAATCTTGCCGAGATTGCCGATGGTCCCCGAAGCGAACATGCGATTGTCCGGGTCGTTACGGTCTAGGATGAAACTATAGATTTTCTTCGGGGGAAAGACTATCTGCTCCCAGTACTCCCCAGCATCCATGGATTTGAAGATGCCGTGATCGGCGGTCGCGATATAGAGGATGTTCGAGTCATTGGGGTGAAACGAGAGCGCCAACACGTCGGCTTTGGTGATAGACTGCTTGTCATCCACCCGCGACTTGACCTCAAAAGTCTGGCCTGAATCGATGCTCTTCCAGACACTGCCGGCCTGAATCTTTTTGCCAAAGACATCAGTCGGTTGCTCACTCGCGGTCGGTGTCGGGACACTAAACGGCAACTGGATGGTACATCCGGACAAAACAACCGCCGACACCACAAGTAAGAGTGATTTTTTGAACATAGTTTTGATAGATTCTTTGACTTCAGTATAGCAGAAAATATCCTGGGAAAACAGGGCCTCTCTGGCTCATTTTTGCCAAATCTCTCCCTATGCTAGAATCGGAATATGTCACAATCTCCCCTTCCCACTGGTATGGTTTTTGGTGTTTTTGATGGATTTCATCCTGGACACCAGTTTTTCCTCTCACAAGCTCGAGCGCGCTGTGAGAGACTCGTCGTCGTGGTCGCCCTCTCGGAGGTAGTCGAGCGGATGAAGAAGCGTCCGCCACTCTATAGCTACGAAGAGCGCGTGGCTCGCATAAAGGAGTTTGATAGTAGCCTCACGGTAGTCCCGAGTGATCCCGGTCTCGGTGACTGGCAGGTACTCAAGAATCACCAGCCTGATATCGTATTCCTCGGATATGATCAGGTCGCTCTCGGCCAAGCCCTCGCTGACATCGCTATGCCCCATGCCTTCATCGACTCCCACTACCCCGAAAAGTACAAGTCCGGTTTGCTCCGTTCGGCGCAAGAAACTAAGGAGGGCAATTGACGGATTGGCTCAAATTCATTAGACTACACACTGTTATGTGAAAATCATGGGTGCGTAGCTCCCTCCGGAGGCGGGCGGGCAGTCGGTACCTCCTTGGAGCTAGCGGTACAGCACGTTTGGTTGTCACGTAGAAAAGTTCCTATACAAATATTTGGGTGCGTAGCTCAGTCGGTAGAGCAGTGGCCTTTTAAGCCAACGGTCGAGGGTTCGATTCCCCCCGCACCCACCAATCAAAAAAGACCCTATTTCAGGGTCTTTTTTCTTTCTAACAAGGCATTCTACCCCTTCGGTCGAATCACGTCCTTACCAACAAAGGGGCGGAGGACTTCAGGGACAACAACTGAGCCGTCAGCCTGTTGATAGTTCTCGAGGATTGAGATAAAGATACGAGGGCTCGGGAGAGCAGTATTGTTGAGCATATAGACATGCTTCTTGTCACCATTCTCGTCCTTGTACTTCACGTTGAGGCGACGTGACTGCCAGTCAAGGAAGTTCGAGGCTGATCCTGTCTCTCCATAGCGGTTCATCCCTGGCATCCAGGCTTCGAGGTCAAAGGCACGGTATTTGCCGGCACTCATGTCGCCACTACAGATCTGAATCTTGCGGTACGGGAGACCCAGTTCACGATGCATTTCTTCGGAGACAGCGATCATTTCTTCCTGAAGCTGGTTGGCCAAATCAATATCGGCCGGACAGAGCACAACCTGCTCCACTTTCATGAATTCATGTACTCGATACATGCCCTTGGTGTCCTTACCATAGCTCCCAATCTCACTGCGATAGCATTGACTGAATCCTGCGAGGCGGAGTGGCAGCGTCGCACCATCGAGCACCTCGCCCGAGTAATACGCGAGGAGCGATGGCTCGGCAGTCCCGACCAAGAACTTGGCTTCTTTGGAGACACTCCCATCGGCTTCTTTGTCTGAGGTAGCGACCTGATAGATCTCATCGACGCCACCATCATATTCGAGTCCCTTGAAATAGCCACTGCCAAAGAGTGGAAAGCCTTTGACCAGGGTCGGTGGAATCATCGGAGCAAATCCCTTCGCGACCATTTTCTGGATAGCATAGAGCATCACACCCATGACGAGGAGCGTCCCCTCGTTCTTGAGATAATAGCCCCGATAGCCAGACACTTTGGTCCCCCGCTCGAGGTCGAGGATATCGAGCATCTGGCCGAGCTCGATGTGGGTACGCGGAGTGAAATCAAACGACTTAATCTCGCCATACTTCCCGACTTCTTGATTCTCAGCATCACTCTTGCCCAGCGGTGTGTCTGGAGAAATGATATTGGGTACCTGGGCCATGAGCACTTCAAACTCATCTTTCACCCGAGCAAAGAGAGGCTCAACGGCCTCTGTTTTTTGCTTGATTTCTTTGCCCTTCTCGATCACTTCGGCCCGCTCTTCGGGAGTCTTCGCCTGCTTGATCAGGTCATTAATATCATTCTTGAGCGACTGGAGCTCCTCAATTTCCTGGAGAAGTGCAATACGCTCTCGGTCCTTGGCGAGAAGAGCATCAACATCGACTGACAGATTCTTGGCGGAGACAGCCGCTTTGACGGCATCGACATTGTTTCGGATGAATTGAATATCTAGCATAGGGGGTAGCTTACCTTTAACTTAACAGCTTCCAGTGTACCGTTTTTCCTTAGAAACAGCAAAGGCCCTGATTACCTACTGCTTTTCTCGTTCCTCAAATACTCGTTTGCCTTCAAAATAAGAACGCATGTCGGCCCATGAGTAATTGCTCCATCCATTACCATGCCTACTGCTTCTTGGAACGGCATCTTTACCAGATCAATCTGCTCCGTGCCCTCTGGTGAAGCTTCACCCCCTGTAACAATTCCTCGTGCAAGAAAAAGAGTAGCCGGGCTATCAATAACAGAAGTAAAAGGGTCGACGTTGCCCAAAGGAATCCACTCTGAAGCCATCATGCCAGTTTCTTCTTGGAGTTCTCGTTTGGCAGCAGTGAGAGCGTCTTCATCTTTATCAATACCACCACTCACTGATTCTATACTCTCCCTGTTAATGGCAAAACGAAACTCTTTGGTCAAATATACCATGCCATCGGAGTCCATTGGCAGCACAGAAACACCGGCTACCATTTCTATGATTCCAAAAATTCCGTCTTTTCCATCGGGACGTACGACCTGATGCTCAGTCACAGTAATCCATCTATTCTTGTACTTTTCAATACTCTCTTTGATTTTCCAGGGTCCGTGAGTTTGCATAATAAGAATTCTCTTTACTATTGTGGTCGCTGGTGGATTCCCAGCCCGCAGAAGCTACGCTTCAGGCGTTGCTGGCGGGGAACCACCGACCCCAGCAACCTGCCCCGCACCAAATTTAAACAAACACTACGCTAAAGAATACGGTGGTCGCACCTGGACTCGAACCAGGGACCTCTGCAATGTGAATGCAGCATTCTAACCAACTGAACTATGCGACCAAATTTTTGACACTCTTACTCTTTGTCTTTCATCGGCGGAAAGATGACCGTCTCGCGGATGGAGCGGTTCATGAGGATAGCAAAGAGTCGTTCGCTCATCCCGAACCCGCAGGCTGGTGGCATACCGTACTCAAGCGCCTGGATGAAGTCCTCGTCGAGCATCATCCCCTCTTTGTCGCCAGCATCGCGGAGCTTCATCTGCTCCTCAAAGCGAGCCCGTTGATCAATTGGGTCATTGAGCTCCGCAAACCCATTCCCAAGCTCGCTCTTGCCGGCAATCGGCTGGAAACGGAGGGTTCGGCGAGGATTGTTCGGATCAAGCTTGGCGAGTGGCGACACTTCGAGTGGATGTCCCACCAAGAAACACGGCTGGAGCAATTTCTGGCGCACCGTTTTCTTGTAGATAGTATCGATCATGCGGCCCTTGCCGTAGTTCTTTTCGTACTTGATATGGAGTTCATCGGCTTTTTTCTGGAGCTCCGCGACGGTCACCTCGCCTGAGAGATCAATCCCTGTTTCTTTCTGAAACTCAGTGAAATAATCAACACGAGGGAAGTCCACATTCCAATCAATCGTCACGTCTTCATAGGTAGTCTGCATACTCTCACCGACGACGGCCCGGACGATGTCCTTGTAGAGACGCTCCACGAGCGCCATGCCCTGCTCCATGTTCATGTAGGCGGCGTAAAACTCCATGTGATCAAACTCCTGGAGGTGCTCACGGTCGATGCCTTCATTGCGAAAGACGCGCCCAATCTCAAACACCCGTTCATAGCCACCGACGAGGAGACGCTTGAGTGCGAGCTCGAGTGAGATACGGAGATAGAAGTCGGCATCAAGGGCATTGTGATGTGTCACAAATGGTTCGGCTTCGGCGCCACCGGGGATGTGTTCGAGGACCGGGGTCTGGACTTCGAGGAAACGCTCCTCGGAGAGAATCCGCCGGACCGTCTGCCAAAACGCATTTTTCTTCACAAAGAGATCACGAGTCTCCTGATTCATGAGGAGGTCGAGGTAACGACGACGGAGGAGTTCTTCTTCATCCTTCAATCCATAAAATTCGCTCGGGATAGGACGGAGAGACTTGCAGATCATCTGCCAAGACTCGACGCGAATACTCTTCTCATCTTGCTTGGTGAGAAATACTGGGCCCGTGAGTGCGAGGAAATCACCGAGGTCGACCGTCTCTTTGAATAATTTGAAAGACTCGTCACCAAGGGCCTCAAGTGCAAAAAAACCCTGTACTCGACCACTTCCATCTTCTACGTGACAGAAAGCAATCTTGCCCATGACCCGGAGCGACTTGACGCGTCCGACGACTGAGACCGGGGTCGCAGCGCTTTCAAGCGCTGTGAAATCCTGGAGCACCTCGGCACTGGTATGAGTCCGAACGACTGTATCAGGATAGGCCGTTTTGGCGGCTCCTGTAATCTTCTCGAGCTTTTCGAGTTTAGTTGTGAGAATATCTTCACGCATACCCGGTAGTGAAACTTCGAACACGAAGTAGTCAGAAAATTGATTCTATTGCACAGACTCTCCCCGTGAGACTACCTCGAAATTTCACGGCTTACTAAAAAATTTCGAAGTTCTACTATCCGGGCATATAGACCCATAATAGCCTCTCCTAAAGCAAAAAGCAAGATTTGGCCAAATTTGCCCACTCCATAAACAGGGTTATCCTTGAGAATCAGTGATTCGTTCAACCAAACCAGAACTGCCATCAATCTCTACCCTCTCACCGTATCGTATATTACCGTCTGAGAACGAATAACCCACCACGACCGGAATTCCTCGCTCTCGAGCCACAATCGCCAGATGTGAGAGGAGTCCACCATTTTGAGAAACAATCCCGGAAATGCGGTCAAAATATCGAACGAGATCGGGCGTGAGGAGATCCGTATACAATATCCTGGCCTTGCTGTCATCCCGCAATGTATCCAATATACTCCTGGAAACCAGCTCTCCCCGAGCGAGACCAGGAGAAACACCCTGTTGCATATCTACGCGAGCGTCAGGTGTCGAAGTAATACGCACTGGAAAACTATACGTATTGTGCGAGAGATAGGTCTCTCGCTTCTTGCTACACATTGCTTCAAGCACATGACCACCGAGTATCTCTTCCCACGACGCAAAGTAGATATGCCGCGCATCTTGAAATCCTGCCTCTTGAGCTCGTTTCAAAAGACACCCTCTCAATGCATGGGTATTCTTGACCGTGAGCCATCTGCCAATTTCTCTCAGGCGCTCATATCGAGCCGCTTCACTCAAAAGAAGCCCGTAGTACCGCTGTTTGTATGATGGTAGTCCTTCCCACCAACTCGTCACTTCATTGTTTGATGAACGCATCGTCAGTTCTTGTCGATGGAATACTGACTCATCAGCAAAATCCAAAGAATTCCCTGTTAGCCCCTGTGCGGGCCAGGAAAATGAAACATCACCAACGGACAGTGGAGGAAGTATGCTCTTTAGGACCTCAATCAAACGCACCGGTTCACTGTGAAGAGCCCTCTCTGCTCGCTTCATGACAAATCCAGCCAGGAGATTAATCTCAAAAGAATACTGATACTCATCGAGCAGTCGGTGCCAACATGTTTCAATATCATCAGTTGTCACTTCTCTCACCAACCTCGTCTGGACCGCCTGCAACAAAGAATCATAACTCCGAGGAGTAATCGTATTGAACCGTATGAGTGTACGGAGCGTATCCCAAGAACCACGTCGATATCGCCAGTGAGGACGAAAAGATGCTGATCCAAAATAGCTCCATGATGGGAGTAGACTCTGTAGCTCGCGCTCTTTATCAATATAGAGCTCATTCCCAAGAAGCTTGAGAAACTCAGTGTCTTGATATCGGACGTGGTACTTCCGATACACTCGGGCTACAGGGCCATCCACAGCATATATCCTCTGAATCAGCCCGAGCGTCACGGGCACAGGTCGCGGAGCAATTTCTGAAATCTCGGTCTTCTCGAAATAATACGGACCGCTTTTCGGAAGTAATGCTTCCAAAGCCACTATTTCTTCGTACTGTTGTTCGGTCAATGAAGTTATCGGGCGTGATTGAAGCACAAAAAAGTCATTCCCTTGGAGACACCACTCGATATCTTGTGGCCAAACATATTTCTTTTCCAGCAGTTTTCCGATTTCAGAGAGTATCGGGTGCGTGCGGAAAAATTTGGCCTTCGAAGCCTGGTCCTCATCCCATAAAGTACTCTCTTTTTTGGGTCGAATCAGACCACTGACCAATTGGTCACCCGAACCAGTAGCGTACTCCACTACCATCTCCCGACTCCCCAGTGGATTCCGAGTAAAAAGTACTCCGGCACTATCAGGTTTTATATACTCTTGGATAATAATGGCAAATTTTTCCCAGTCACCAAGTAGCCTGTCCTCTGCTTGCTTGAGTACTCGTACTACTGCTTCCTCTACTTCATGAGGCGAGAGATTTAAACAGGTGGTAAACTGGCCAGCCAGAGACTGTGTGACGTCATCCTCTAGGAGTGAGCTCGAACGCACAGCATACCTCATAGCTGACAACTCTGACAGGGCTGCTTTGACCACTGATGCTCTCACGGATTGATCTCCAAAAACAGAACGAGTCGACGTCGTAGGTATCACGACGAATGCTGGTACTCGACATCCCCACTCATGGCACTGCTTTAGATGATAGGCCTTGTTGCCAACATGAGCGGCCTTCATATCATCAGCTATTGATACGATCAAGTGTTCACTCATACTCCCACGGTTTGTTATATCTTCCCAAAAATATCCTCCCCCGACGTTCCAGTTCAACCCCCGTCAATTTGGCATCAAAACAATTGACGTAGCCATCGCACACGGTTATAAATGTAGCCCCGACAGGCACCTGAGCCAGCGTGGACTCCAGGACATCGGTAGGAGTATACATAAGTGGAATACTCACGCTCCCAGTGATATGAGACCGCAAAAACTTGGCGGGTTCACGAGTATCAACCAGCCACACGCCCTGATCCGCTTCACGTTTCGTTTCTCTGGTTGTGAGGACCCGCTGATATTGGTCTCCCTGGTAGGTGTCCCCAAACTTGATTGCGCCCTGCCAACTCCCACCATCTTCTACCCACCCACTCGCACCATGCTCTAGGTATTGCGCCATGAGGTGCTGACTCCTCAGAAATTCCACCACTTCCTGGCCGCGTATCCCCGACCAACAAATCACATATATTGACTGATTGCTCGACAACTCTTGCCAACGTCCCGCTTTGAGGTCTGCAAATCGGATATGGACACTTCCTGGAAAAAATCCGTTCTCAAACTCGATATCTTCTCGGGCATCGAGGACTATGTATGTATCACCCAAACCACCACTTTCCAGATTTTGTTTCAATGCCGCGTTAGTGACAAAGAGTGGTCTCGTATCTATTACCGTCGACAACGACTCAGTCTCATCCAGTGTTTCTTCTGTAGCCAGACTACCCCCTATACTACTATCGGCCAACATGCTTTCGTTGAATATTCGTTCTTGTTCTTGACTCTCTTGTAGCCATTCTGTATATGCGACATTCTGGAGATATGACTCATGCCAAGTCCAAGCCCCTCCGATCAATGCCATGATTACAACCACGCCAATACCCAAAACTTCCTTATGCCCCTTCAAAAATTCTATGTGCCACTTGAAGAATTGAATAAGAGCGATGCATATCATTGCCAACACTGCACCCATCAACGAAAAAAATTGGATAGCCTGAGTGCCAATGCTAAAAACAAAATCTGGTGGTACCACCGCGAGAGTAGGCTGGGGCACACACCAGAGAACCAGTGAGCAGAGGAGTATGCTCAACCAAGTCGTTTGAGAATAATTTTTGTTGTTTCGTTTCACAAAAGTAAAGGGAGTGCTGTGATGCACCCCCATGGCCAAAAAACTCAGAACCTTTCTTAGTTCACAGTGAGGATTTCGTACTTGACGGTGGCGGCGGGGGTGGTCACTTCTACTTTGTCACCCTTGCCCTTGCCCAAGAAGGCCTGGCCAAGTGGGGATTCGTTAGAAATCTTGCCAGCGGCTGGATCTACTTCGTTTGAACCCACGATTTCAAAATTGAATTCTTTGCCTCCAACTTTGACTGCGAGCTTGGAACCCATGCCGATTGTCTCAGTGCTCTTGTGCTTCTCAGCCACCACCGAGTCCTTGAGCATGCTCTCAAGCTCAGCGATGCGTGATTCGTTTTCGTTCTGATGATTTTTGGCCTCGCTATATTCGGCGTTTTCGGAGAGGTCACCCTGCTCCTTGGCTTCTTTGATTGCATCAGCAATCTCGTGGCGGATTTTGGTCTTCCGCTCTTCGAGTTCGGTCTGCAATTTTTTGAGCCCTTCTGGAGTAAATATTTTTGCCATAAAAGCGTGTTGATACAAAAGAAAATTCTCTCCCAAGAGGAAAGAATGGAATTAAGAGTTCCTCAATACTACCAAAATACGAAGAATTGTCAATCCCGCACCTTTTTGCCTTAAATAAGCTGAAAACTTATTAAAAAATATGGGTTTCTACGGGGAAATATAACTAAAAAAGTGTCCAGCATACTGAGCGACCACGAAGCCAAAAAGGTGCGGGATCAATCCTCGCTGTTCTCGCGGTTGAAATACCATTGATAGACCTCTTTGGTCACCGGGACGGCATTGTAACCCTCCTCTCCCTGTCCCTCGACAAGGACAATGATGGCGAGCTCAGGTGCTTCAAACGGTGCAAAGGACACAAACCAACCGTGCGTCTTGTCCTCATTCCCGAACTGGGCGGTTCCGGTCTTGCCGGCCACGGCAACGGGGAGGTCAGCCAACTGCTGAGCTGTCCCCTCAGTCACTGTCTCCCGCATACCCTCCCGCACGATACGGAGGATATTGGCATCGATGAATTTCTCCCGAATGATCCGCGTCGGCACCGCTGTCACTTTGCCGTCATAGGAGCGAATCTGGGAAACGATGCGCGGTTCGTAGAGCGTCCCGCCATTGGCGATAGCAACGATAGAGTTGAGAACCTGGAGTGGTGTCGCTGTCACAAACCCTTGTCCAATAGATGAGTTGTAGTCATCGCCGATGTACCAGCGCTCACCAATCTTTGCTTGCTTCCAAGTAGCATCTGGCAAAAGTCCCGTGACCTCACCGCCGACATCGATACCGGTCTTGGCTCCGTACCCAAAGAGCTCCTCATACTTTTTCATCCGGTTCATCCCGAGTCCCTGTATCCCGCCATACCCTCCGCCAATAGAATAGAAAAACACATCACTCGACACAGCGATAGCTCTCCTGATATCGGTAAAGCCGTGAACTTTCCAGTCACCAAAGAAGAACCGTCCGACATTGATCCCTCCCCGACTCTCAATCTGTGTATGTTCATCCACCACCCCCTCGGTGAGAGCAGCGGCCGCGAGGACCGGCTTGATCGTCGACCCGGGTGGATAGGCTCCGGCCACCACCCGATTGAAGAGAGGCTCCGATGGATCATTTAGAAGTGCGCGATAGTCCTCACCAGAGATCCCGCCAGCAAAGAGATTGTTGTCGAAACTCGGGAGGCTGACAAGCGCGCGCACGGCGCCACTCCGCGGGTCGATAGCAACCGCACCAGCCCGCTTCAAATCATTCTTTTCGAGAATCGTCTGGAGGCTATCAAAAATTTTCTTCTGGAGGTCGGCATCGATATTGAGGATGAGGTCCTGTCCGGGGACTGGCTGGACGACGCCGAGCTCTTTCTTGACCTTGCCAAAGGCATCTACCTCAACTCGTTCCCATCCGTGTTTGCCTCGCAGGGCCGACTCGTAGCTCTTTTCTATCCCCTGCTTGCCAATCGAATCAGTGAGGAGATAGTCCGGGTGCGCCTCGAGCTCTTCCTTGCGAATCTTGCCTTCGTAACCGAGGATATGAGAAAAGATGAGGCTATCGAGATACTGGCGACGCGTCGTCTGGTAGAGACCTACCCCGGGGAGCTCGTGGCTCTGACTGAGGTACAGAAGCGTCTCTTCTTGACCGATACGTTCCTTGAGGAGAATCGGGAGAGTCGAACGCCGGTCCAACTTGGCAAAGGCGTTGTCGATGACCTCACTTTCGAGACCAAAGAGCGTAGCCATCCGACGTTTCAGTTCGGCCTGGGCTCCTTCGTCAGTCGGTACGTCAGCGGGCACGAGCACCGCGTCGACACTGGGGATATTCTGGACCAGTGGCTTACCTGTAATGTCGTACATAATCCCGCGAGGAGCCGGGATGATGAGCGCCCGTAGGCTGTTCTTGAGCGCGATGAGGCTGTATTCTTCGCCTTTGATGACGCTCAAGAAAAATATCCGTCCACCGAGTACGACGAGAAAGAGCACCATCCCCATGAGAAACCAGCGTGAGACGGATCGATTGAGAGGCCACTCCATCTTGACTGCGTCCTTTTCGGACAGTGTCAGGACGGCATCATCAATCTCCATGCTTCCTCGCTCATGAAGGAGTTCGTCTTTGCGAATAAAGAGTTTCATAGCTAGCGTATATTGCGAAATTGGCGCTCGCTCATCTGCCTCACAAAAGTCTCAAAACGAGAGATACCTGCTACCGTGATCATAAACACCGGGAGGAAAACAAGCAATGAGAAAATCAGACTCTCCTCTGAAGGAGCTGAAAATCCAAATATCCGAATATCACTCTCGACCGATAGTGCTCCGTAGAGAAATTGGTAAAAGAGGGCCGCGAGATAGGAGAGGAGTCCATAGAGTACCACGCCGATACCCTGGTGCTCGAGGAGGAGGCGACGAAGGAGAAAGCTCGTGACATAGGAAAAGACAACCGCGTAGACCGAAAACCACGTCACTCCCCCAAAGGTCACTGCATCGTAGAGGAGCGTGAGAGGCACAACCACCAAGAGCGCAGAGGGAAAATTACGAGCCAGCGTGAGCGCAGCGATGACACCGAGGAGAAAGAGCGGGGCGCGAAACCAGGGAAAAAGAATGCTAAAAAAAGATACTTGGAGAAAGACGAGCGTCAAAAGTAGGAGTACTCGGAGAACAAATATTTTCATGGCGCGAGAGATTCTTGGATGATAAAGACGTAGTGGAGAGTCGAGAAATCAACTGGAGAGGTGACCGCTGCTCGTTTATAGAGGTGATCGGCTGTCGGCTGAGGACGGTCGAGGACGCCAACGAGGAGGTTCTTGGGATACGTACCCCCGAGACCGGAGGTAATGACTCGGTGCCCCGTCTCAAGTGTCGCATCCTGAAGGACCATATCAAAGAGGATGCCAAGGCCGTACTCACCCTTGACGATGCCCTGAGCCTCCCCTTCGAGAGTCACTCCACTCACCAAACTGTCAGGATTGGAGAGAAGCATTACCCGAGAGCTCTGTGGGAATACTTCGGTCACGCGACCGACGAGCACTCCTCCGTAGACGATGACGGGCATCCCCGTGGCAATCCCCTGAAACGAACCTTGATCGAGGGTAAGCCAGTTCCCGAGTCCGGCTGTGTCACGACCGATGACGGCCGCTGGTTTGAGGCGATAATTCTCCCGTGGGAGCATCTCAAGCTCACGACGGAGCTCATCATTTTCTCGCCCGAGCGCCTCATAGCGTGCATTCTCAGCCGTGAGACGGGTGTTTTCTGCCAAGAGCCTAGCGTTTTCAGTCTTGAGCTCACCGATAGACCCAAGAAACGTCGTGGTATCAGTGAGGCCAAAAGCAAGTGAAGAAAAAAGACTCTGTAGCGGGTACCCCAAAGTCGAGAGCACCGTGCGGAGTGGCTCCATGATAAATCGTGGCTGAAATATCAAACAGAATGAAAGTACCAAAGCGACCAGCAAGGCTCGAAAGAATTTCGTTTGCGTGAATCGGTGACGCAACATAGGATGTTTTAGCCGAGAGGTTTGTTGTTTTCTTCTTCAATGAGTACTTCCTTGAGACTCTCCATATCATCGAGGACAATACCGGTGCCACGCACCACTGCGGTGAGCGGATCCTCCATCATACGCACTGGGATGCCCGTCTGATTGGCGATGAGCTTGTCCATACCACGGATGAGGCTGCCTCCACCGGCGAGAATGATGCCCCGTTGCATGATATCGGCCAAGAGCTCTGGTGGTGTCTCTTCCACGATAGTTTTGATATTGTTCACAATGATGCGAATCGAACGAGAGAGGGCTTCGCGGATGTGTTCGTCGGTGGCGAGAACCTCCTTAGGAAGACCAGAAACCAAGTCCCGTCCGCGCAGTGGAAAGGTGAGACGTTCCCGCTGTGGATAGGCGCTCCCGATAGCAATCTTGGCGTCTTCAGCAGTCCGCTCGCCGATAAGAATGTTGAACTCATCCCGACTGTACCGGACGATGTCTTCGTTCATCTCGTCCCCTGCGATCCGGAGACTCCGGGAGAGGACGACACCACCGAGCGAGATGACCGCAATCTCAGTCGTCCCACCACCGATATCGACGACCATGTTGCCAGCCGCATCGATGACCGGGAGACGAGCACCGATAGCAGCAGCCATCGGTTCATCGATGAGAAAGGCTTGGCGCGCTCCGGCGTTCATCGCTGCTTCGATCACGGCGCGCTTTTCTACTTCGGTCACGCCGGATGGGATACCGATGAGCACTCGAGGACGGCGAAGAAACGAGAAACTATCTTGGTTTACTTTGTTGATAAAGTAACGGAGCATCTGCTCGGTCACTTCGAAATCACTGATGACACCATCGACGAGGGGTCGGGTCGCGACGATATGGCCTGGGGTTTTCCCGACCATCTTCTTGGCTTCGCGTCCAATAGCGAGAATCTGACCCGTGCGCTGGTTTACTGCCACCACTGAGGGTTCGTTGATGACGATACCCTTGCCACGCACATAGACGAGGGTATTGGCGGTACCGAGATCTATCCCGATATCCTGGGACAAATGACTAAAAAACCTATCAATAAGGCCTTTTTGGAAGTTTTTGATAAAGCGCTCAAGGCTCGACATAGGCTAGAAATTCCCCAGTGGGGCTCAAAAACGGGACATCCCCCATTCTATCCCATTCCGAGGAATTTTTCCAGTCGAGAGGAAAAAGCTATTTTACGGGGTTAAGCGCTTCACATCACGCGGATAGAGGATAGCCTCCTTGATAGAAGACAAGCCCAAGAGCTTCTGTACTATGCGCTCACTCCCAAGTCCCCAGCCACCATGTGGCGGAGCACCAAACTTAAAGATATCTAGATAGTCTGTGAATGTTTCTGGATCCAGTCCTCGACTCTCAATAATACTCTTCAGTTGAACATAGTCATGGACACGCTGTGCTCCAGAGGCAATCTCTACACCACGGAACACGAGATCGTATGACTCACACAATTTTGGATTCTCTGGACTCGGCAAGCTATAGAACGCCCGCGCCAGCGTCGGATAGTGGGTCAGAAACACAAAGTCAGAGTTGTACTTTTTCTTCACATACTCACCAATCATGCGCTCTCCTTCACTATCGATATCCCCTTCTTCAAGCACCTTGCCATATTCATTCTTCAAAATCTCGAATGCTTCGGAAAGCCTGATGCGAGGTATCGCGACCCGTTCTGGAATCGTCGCACCATAGAGCGCCAGGGATGACTGACAGGTCGCACCAATATGCTCCAAGACATGATAGATCGTCTTCTCAAGCATCATCATCACATCTTCCATGCTGTCGATAAATGCCATCTCGGCATCCAAGCCAGTGAATTCGGTCACATGACGCGTCGTATAGCTCGGTTCCGCTCGAAAGACAGAGCCCACTTCAAAAACGCGCTCAAAGGCGCTCATCCCCGCCTGCTTGTAGAACTGTGGGCTCTGAGCCAAATAGGCATCACGGTCAAAATATTTGATCTTGAAAAAATTGGCTCCACCCTCGGTCGCTGCAGAGAGAATCTTGGGCGTCTTGATTTCCATGAAACCCTCACTCCGCATAAAATCAGCATATCCAGCAAGAAGAGCGCTATAAATCTGAAAAATCGCCTGCACCTTTGGGTTGCGGAGTGTTACCGTCCGGTTATTGAGCAGCGTCTCAAGCTGGAGACCCATCTCAGCCTGAGATACATCCACTGACAACTCTTCGGTTGGCTTACTCAGAACGGAAAGTGTCGTTACTTCAATTTCAATGAGATCAGTTGGGTCGACCGAGGCCTCCTGTCCCTTTTTGGTAGGACGTGATTTCACGAGGCCCGTCACAGAGACTGAATACTCCGAACGGACATCCTTTGTAGATTCAATCAAATCAGATTTTTCTGGTGTCACCACAAGTTGTACATGTCCACTCCGATCACGCATCTCAAAGAACACCAACTTACCATGGTCTCGACGTACGGTAATCCAGCCAGAAAGCCGTACTTCCTTTCCGACCTGGTCCACTGCTTCACGTATCAGTACTCGCTCCATACATTCGTAGATATATACTTACTTGCCCTGGAAATAATCATTGACCGCGTAGGCCAGTTCACTCGGAGTAATTTCTGTTTTGAGAAAGGCCTTGGTCACGATACCAGCATCGGTGAGCACCCTGACACTCTCATCTTCGAGTGAGACCGAGGCCGAGAGGAGAAATATCGGGACGTGTTTCCCCTCCTCTTCTTCTTTCAGTCTGGTAATGAATTCGCGCCCGTCCATATTGGGCATCATGACATCGGTGATGATGAGGTCAAACTGGGTTTCGAGCGCCGTCGCCAAGCCCTTGGCACCATCTTGTTCTGCGACCACCTCGTACCCTTCGCTCCGGAGACGCTTACTAAACATCTCGACAAATACTGGTTCGTCCTCGATCAAAAGGAGTTTTTTGCCGAGACCGATTTTTTCGACTGATGGCGTTGTCTCAGCAGTAGCATTCTTGTCCTGCTCTTTAAACTGTCGGAGAAAACGCTCAATCTCTGCCACGACTTCCGATGGAGAAAATTCGGTCTTGGAGATAAAGCCATTGGCACCGAGGCCCAGTACCTGCTCGCGATCCTCCTGACTACTCAGGTTACTAAACACCACGACTTTGAGATTGGCATTGTACTCCTTGTTGTGACGGAGCTCGCGCAGGACCTCGGTTCCGCTCATTTCGGGAAGGACGAGGTCGAGGAGAACCAAGTCAAAATGCTGTTCTTTCACTTCTTTGAGTACTGCCTTACCAGAAGTGACATTCAAGAGCTCAAAACCGGACGTTTCCAGCTTTTTCTTGTAGATTTCAGCGATAAACGGATCGTCTTCAACCAGGAGGATTTTGGTCATAGCGCAAGATTTATATCAAAGTTACGATAACAGAAATGGGTCGAGGAATCAACTGGTGACCGACCCAGGATGGGGCGGTTCAACTGGGAGCTTGATAATAAAGGTCGATCCCTTACTAGGGCCCTCGGACTCGACCGAGAGGAGCCCACCGTGCGCCTCGACAAAGTTCTTACCGACATAGAGACCGAGCCCCGTGCCAGACACATCGAGTTTCATCGTCTCAGAACTCCGAGTGAACTTTTCAAACAGGCGCTTGCTGTCGTTCGGGTCTACCCCGATACCCGTATCCTGTACTCGTACCGCCACATACCGATCATCGCCTTCGACAGTCACGGTCACTCCACCTTCTTTGGTATATTTGAGAGCGTTGTCGATCAAGTTCGAGATCACCTCACGCATCTTGGTAGCATCGATCATAAGCTTGGGGAGAGATTTCTTGGGAAGCTTCATCTTGAGCGAGAGGCCCTTGCTCTTGGCCATGATGCTAAACATATCGACGAGATCCGCCACCATCGGCTCGAGCTGAGTCGCCACCAGGTTGTACTGGACTCGGCCCGACTCGATACGCGAGATACTCAGGAGATCTTCGACGAGCTGTCCCATCCGATTGTTCACTACATAGACCTTGTTCAAGACATCCTGGAGTGTCGGCGTCACTTTGCCATAGGAACCCTCGAGGACGAGTGAGATGTACCCTCGGATAGCTGTGAGCGGAGTCCGGAGCTGGTGTGACGCTATCGAGATAAACTCGCTCTTGGCCGCATCGAGACGCTTCAACTCCTGGTTGGCCTCAGCTAGCTCTTGAGATAACACTTGTAGTTCTTCTTTGCTCCGAACTTCTCGATCTACCATCTTAGCCAGTAATCCCATGCTTAAAAACATGGCGATAAAAATAAGACATCGCATAACCACTTGATACAAACTCTCCGCGAGAAAAATCTGAAGAAAAGTACCAAGCAAAATAATAAAAGAAAGGGTCTCCGTGGCCAATACTTTAGCGTTGAACAGTCGATACCTCAGAATCGCATAGCCAGGAAACAACACAATAAATATTGGACTAAATGTGCCAAGAAGTCCGTAAATATTGGCACTCGGACTCGTGGCGATGAGATCGACAAAAAAAACATTGGTGGCAAGAATGGTGATCACGCTGATGAAAATACCAATCAGCGAATACGCATAAGGCGCTTTGTCTCCACCCTTGGTCTTACGTAATCCCCAGAAAATAAATCCAATACCTACGAGAGAAACAACTGCCACAACAATGTCGTATAAAGTACCCAGAGGGCCGTATACCGGATTGATAATATTATTGCCATCAATTATTGCACCCGACAATATCCAAGGAGTCAGAAACACCAGCAAAAAAATAATACTCGGAATTATAAAAAACAGTGAGCGCGCATAGACATTCACCACCCATTTAAACCTGACAATATCCAAACAGAAGAGCAGTATCGAAAAAGCCAAAAATGCTCCGCTCGAGAAGTCAACAAGTAGAAAAACATGTCGCCAATACTCAATATCGATGACATCTTCAAAAAAGCGCGAAACTGTCCAGAATAAAATAGAGAGAGTCAACGAAAAGAAACTTTGGTTGACATGTTTTTTTGGATCCTTGTATATAACAAAGGAACCAAGAAGCAACAACAAGAAAGCGATACAAGAAACAAAGACCGCACTACTCGTAAACGTCACATGTGAGAGATCAGGGATTACTGTAATTAGTATACAATACATCCCACTAAGAGAATAGGGATTTGCTTGACGAATCGCTCAAAGTCGCTTACCCTTGTGTACACAGTTCCTATTGGCTGGAGGCCATCTCATGTCTATTGAAATTTCAAGCGTTCAGTCCCTCCTGTCTCGGGGAGTTGATCGCGCGTGGCTCATCGAGAGCTTTGTCCGGATCAATGCGGAGGCCTGGCCACCGCCTGTCCCGGAAGATTACCTTTGGACCCCACGCAAGATGGAGTCCCAATTTGCCACATGCCCGCATCTCCTGTTCTGTGCTCGAAATGCAAGTGGCAAAGTCCTCGGGACACTGTGTATCATCCATACGACGACTGCTCGCGCTCTCTCTACCACGAGCTGGCTCGAAACAAGTGCGTACGGCATGCTCACGACTCATGATGACGCTGGCGACTGTGCTTTTGGCCTTGATCTTTCAGTCCCCAAGGGAGCCAAAGCAGGCGACCAGCTCATCGAAGCCGGCATCTTGCACGCTGTCATCGAGCCGAACAAGAAGGGTGTCTACCTCGGTGCCAGAATGCCTCGGTACCACAAGTTCGCCCATCGCATGACTCCCGAGGACTTCATCGGGCTGAACGGCGGGAAAAATCAAGATCCGGAAATCCGACTCTACCTGAGTGCTGGATTCAAGATCATTCGAGTCATCCCAGGCTACATGCAGGACCCGGACAGCTGTGACAACGGGGTACTCATGTTCTGGGAGAACCCCGACTACCAGTCCTGATACGCACAGGGCCAATGAAAATGCGGGAGAGTGACGCCGTCACTGCTCCCGCTTTTTTTTGCTAACTTCCAACGTTCACTCCAGCTCACCCCAGCTTCAAAGTGACGAAGAGGAGGATCGTAATCAGCGTTTCGAGTGATATTTCCGTCCAGGCAGAAACCCGAAAATACCGATGGAGTTTGTCTCTCCCAGCAATCAAGAGGTAACCAGGTGACAAGTATGAGACTCCTCGGTTGATAACAAATCCTACCCAGCCGACGATACCAACCAACTCTATGGTGGTGACGTCAAAACGGCTCACGATAGCATATGCAGCCTGAAATTCAAGACGCGCCAGGTGTTGCGTTACGTTGATGCCCATGGCCGCAAGAATCATGAGCGCTCCCAGCGTATAGAACACCTCGGTGACGAGGGCCAAGGTCAGGTAAACCTTGAGCGACACTCCCATCTCATCACGCATATTTCGCCCCTTCGCTACAGCAGCCAGCGTGATACCGATACCCGTCAACCATGCCACCACGGTCACGACATTCACCAACACACTCATCCATTCATTCACGAAAGTCCCCTTGTTAAACAACTGCGTGCGATAGGGCTATACCCTATAACAAATAAGGATAGACAAAAGGACCCTCGCTGTCAATAAAAGCTATTTATCGACTGACCCGGATATTTCTTTCCTCGCTCAAGAAAATTCACCTCAGTGTCTTTAAGTTCAAACTGCTTCACAAAATAGTCGATTGCCACATTTATGTCCATGTTGTTTTGGCAGGTGTAGACATCGATGCTGACAAAACCACGGGCGGGAAAGGTGTGAATACTAATATGACTCTCTTCGATAACAACAAAGCCACTCCAGCCTCCTGGGTCTTTCTTGTCATTGCCGGCAGCAAAATAGACTTCGGGTCCGGCCAGGATATGCATATCGAGCATGTCCGGCAAATCCTTGAGACAATGGAGGACGAGTTCCTTGTTGTTCAGCTTTTCAAAATTCCCTCCGTAGCCATCGAGGGTCAGGTGTTCTCCGAAATGCGACATAGATACCAAAAAATGGCGAATTAATTTCGTCTTTGCACCAAAATTGTACCACAAAATCGCCACCAAACCAAGAAAAAAGGCGTTTCATGTGATTACCACAGAAACGCCAGGGAGGCGGTACTTCGATTACGACTTCGAGTAGCGCTGATAGACGGCGCAGACCTCGCCGGGACTCGGGTCACCAGTCGACGGAACGGGTGCTCCGCCATCTACCCGTAAGCAGGCCCTGAAGTTGTGCCACTGCTTCTTCCATGCGGAGTTAGTCGGGATTCGCCAGCAGCCGTCGCAGTCCATCTGATCCTCATCCGTGCTGCCAGGTGGCAACTCACGTGGTTCGATGGTGCCGTAGCCGATTACCTGATAGAGGCCACCCGTAGCGACAGGACTACTCACCTGATACACCACGCTGACATTTGCTCCGGGGGCAGCGGTGCCGTCATTCCGAATCCAGATGCGAGGCTTGGGGGCCGCGCCAGTATTCGTCGTACAGCAACCGACCTTGTCCTCGAAGCGTGTGATGACCAGCACAGGAGCCGGTCTTGGCGCTAGTGTCACCGTCAAACTCGTCGTGTTGTTCGTCTCGTCGGTCTCGGCTTGGGCGCCGAGGTAGTCGGCAGTGAACGTGAGTGTACAGGTACCCACCACATTCGGCATGAGGACGGGTGTCTGGATTTCTTCCCAGGCACTGGCGCCCGCGGTCATGGTGCTGGCCATCGTGCCATCGTCAGTGAGCACTGACGTCGGTCCCCCGTTGCAGGAGACTGTGTACGAGCTACGGATGTCGGTCGTGGCATTGACCGTACCCGAGTTCGTGATCCAGGCACCGAGGCGGATATAGTCACCAGCATAGACGGGTACTTGGAGCACCGTGAAGCCAGAAACCGCGAAGTCGACGTTCGGAACGTTCTCCACTTGGTTCGCCGTCACCTCGAACACCGCTTCAGTCGAGCAGTTATTGCTCTCGTGCTTCTCGCGATGATCACCGCCGTTGTTGTGATCGTCTTGGGGATGGTCGATGCAGTAGACGATGTTGTAGATGCCTGGCGTGGTAATCCAGTCACTGATCCTGGTGTTCTTGGTCTCCGTGTTGGTATCACCAGGCAACAGATTGTCACACTGAGTCGTCGTCGAATCGATGCGACGCCACGCATCACCGCCACTGTGAGCATCCTCCTTGTACCCCTTGGAGAGGTAGAAGTGACCGGTAATGGTTGAGATTTCACCACTCTGACACGGACCGTCACCAATGTTGGCCGACTGGGCCTTGGTGTCAAAGTTCTCGCCAAGACCAAACTTGTAGACCTCCGTCCCCCAGGGGGTTTGGAGCCATACGCGCTTGGTGACGAAGTCAGGCGGAACAACAACGGCAACGTCAGCAATTTCCGTAGCATACCCCTGGCCGGCGCCATGAATAGCCAAAGTAGCATTCCCCGCCACCACATTGCCGGTTAAGACATTGATGGTATTGATAGTGCCAAAGTCACGGATATCAGCGGCACTAACCGTTTCTCCGAAGAAGTTCCGGATTGCCCGCCACCAGCGACGCCACAAAGAATCTTCTGGGACTCTCTCTTCAGGGTTAGGAGCACTTGTCAAGTTATCGATGGCTACCTGCAATTCATGGCACACCTCAGATCCCGCCGGCTGAGCAAACAAGTTACTGTCCATACGATACCACGAATTGGCATTTACGCATGAACTTGTTACTGGCTCCCAACAGATGTTTCCTTGGCAATGAGTTTGCTTCTGATTTGAAGGATTATATGCAAACTTGGTTTGGATGAAATTGATGGGATCGATGAAGGTGTTAGTGTTGGGCCATTGTGACACATTCATCATGCCCCACCCCTTAACACCCACGATTGTTGAAGGTGGGATATTGCCGAGATAAATGCCGAAATGGAGATGTGTCCCACAGCACCATTCCCCTACTTTTCCGATTGGCTTTCCAGCATACACGTCACCGCTTGGAGATGTGCTGTCCTTTTTCAGGTGTCCGTACAAACCAGTGAACTTTTGGCCATCCGAAGTCTGGTGTTCCACAAAGATTGCACAGTTACCTGGACCCCACGAATCATCATCACAGTGTCGCTTATAGATTTGTCCATCTGCAATGGCATAAGCATTGCTGTTCATCGGCGCGAGCATGTCAACACCAATATGGTACCGCCCAGAAAAATAGTCTGGGTCTTTGCTCAACCACCAGCCACTCCCTGAAGAAAAAACAGACGTACCGAGGGGATAGAAGAAACCCGTTGGAGCCTGATCCAGAGCAGAGGTCCCGCTCCCCACCTTCACAGCTGCTAATTTCATCCGGTGGCCATCAAAGGACGTAGCAGACGAAGACTGGGCAGAAGAACTTGGGGTCTCGCGAGAATCACTGCCTCCGCAACTAATTACTGCCAGGACCAAAAGCAAAGTGATTGCAAACCTGATCGTATTCATGGTTCATACTCCGTATTGTGAAAGGACGGAAGAAATGAAATCTGAACTTCAGATTTCACAGGTGTAGAATTTAGAATACCACTCTACAAGATTCACAGATATTCATAAATGTTAATGAATATCTGTGAATAGCTGTAAGGCATTATCACTTTCATTCAAACTTAAAAGATTCGAGAATTCCACTTTTTATTTTATCATCAGTTTTCTTACTGACCTCTGGAAAGCTCATTCTATAAAAACCTCCACTTCCTTCAAACATTATTGCTTCATAACCGATTTCACCCGGCATTGATAGTATATAGGCCTTTTGTCCTGCAACCATTCTTTCTCCCACCTTTGTAATACCTGTGTGTTCACTATCATTGAGAAAGTCACTAATGCCGCTATATCTAATCTCATTTTTCCAGCTTCCCATCTTCAAATCTGGATTATTAATATCCTTCCAAAAGTAAATAGAGACTACTGGATAATACTGTGGAATCAACTTGCCGTTTAAATCTTTTGTTGTCTCATCAAAATCAAGTAATGATACTAGAAAACCATTATCGCGTGCTTTATTATCGAGAGTATATTTTTCAGGGTATTTAACGGAAAATGTTAACTGCTCATTTCGATACGTCTTCCAATTCGATGTATCAATGGTATCTACCTTTACGATAGATTCTACTTGATTTTGAGGTGTATTCTGACCATTATTCTTCTGCCAGACAAAAACTGCTCCTCCAATAAGAAGCAAGGCTAGCACCGCTAAAATAGAGAGTTTTTTCTGCATAGATATGAGATTGCTGATTGCCCTGACTGTACAATGAAATATACGCTCTGTCAAGCAAAAAAGGTAATGTGTACACACATATGGCGGTTTTGCTAGGCTAGCGGATTACCCGCTTTCTTGGCACAACTATGAGTATCCATATGGTAACAACGATACAGGAAGAGCGGTTACGATGGGTCATACCCATCGTAACGAAGGAAGTGAACCTTTGTGAGGTAGCCAAGGTCTGTCCCCATGGGAAGAGAAGTCTCGAACGCTGGGTAGCGGCCTATCGAAAGGGTGGGAGTGAGGCACTCATTCCACGCTCTACCCGTCCCAAAACAGAACCAGGTGAAACACCCATCCACATGAAAGAACGAGTCATTTCCTTGAGAAAGAAAACGGGGCTCTGTGCCAAGAAACTAGCCTGGCGACTCAAGAAAGAAGGAATCAGTATCCACGAGCGTACCATTGGAAAAATCATCAAGGCAGAAGGGTTAGTCCGGAAGTATCGAGTGAAGAAGGTCAGGGTGAAGTACGTAAAAGTACCCCTCCTCCCAGGTGAGCTCATTGAGATTGATGTGAAGTATGTACCAGGAACCATTGAAGATAAGCCATACTTTCAGTATACGGCTATCGACTGTGCCTCACGGTGGAGGTATCTAGAGGCCTACGACGAACAAACGAAGTGACATGACCGTGAAAACAATTCATGCTTTCGACATCTTTTGTCAGAGCCAAGGTATTATCCACTATCTCATCAATCCTGGGAAACCAGCTCAGAATGGGAAGGTAGAGCGGTCACATCGAGAGGATCAAGAGAAGTTCTACGAACAAAATACCTTTACCTCATTCGTAGATTTGCAAAGAAAGATGAAACGATGGAATATGTATTTCAATGATTTGGAGCACTGTGGCTTGAATGGAAAAACGCCGAATGAATATTTGAAAGAATACCGATTAACTAATCCGCCAAATGTGTGTACCTAAAACAAAAATCCCTTTCGGAGAAGAAAAGGCCGCTAGGAAGAAGCTCCGACTATTATTCAGCGACACGAAACGTCATTAGGATATTCCGTTGCACTTCACTAAGAGCAGCTGTATTTTCGGCGGTGCCAAACTTAAGAACATAAATGCTACCACTATTCTCAATAAAAACACTATACTCCGCCCTATTACCACCAACAACGGCCTCATATACCCTGTTCCCATTGATCAAGAACTGGCCAACATTAAAGTAGTTAAATGGATCCTCTAGAAGATACTTTTCGATATCTTCGTAGTTTCGCACTGTATTGGAGCATATACCTACACAGTCATAGTCTTTTAAACTAGAATAAAAACGCACTGTTAGATCCACAGGATATCCTAAATTTTTTTCATCTTTCTGAATGCGAATTGTCTTCGGACTCATCAAAAAAAGACCAGACTCATCGAGGTATTCTTCCACAACCCAATCTACTGGGTATCTGAAAGAAAAATTATGGACGTTACTCCTGAATATTTTCCAGTCAGATGTATCCATATTCCTAATAATGGTATTGTTCACCTCGTTCTGATTCGCTTCCTGGCTATTTTTCTTCTGCCAAACTAAAACTACTCCTCCAATAAGGAGCAAGGAAAGCACCGCTATAATTAAATGTTTTTTCTGCATAAGTATGTAAAAAGTTGATTGCCCTGACTATATGCTGAACGCTCGCGACTGTCAAACCAAAAAAGGGCCCGGAGGCCCTCTTTACGGCGTCAATTGGTAATTGACTAGAACAAGCGGAAGAACCAACCGAAGGCACTCAAGCGATCACGCTGACCACTAACGAATGTTTCGAGCTTGGCTGTCTCAGCCTTGAGCGTCTCGATTTGTTCCAAAACGATAGCTTTGACATCTGAGTCTGAGATTGCCTCGGCTGCTTTCTCAAGTGCTGCAGTCCGGGCCTTGCTCGCAGCTATCTCCTGCTCGAGGCTAGCGAGATCACTCTCACTTGTCCCAAAGAGCGCCTGGACAACTGGATTGTGCTTGTCAATAGACTTGACCGTCTCACCGACCACCTTGGCGCCACTTTCATGATCTTCGGCGATACCTCGGATAGCGCGACCAATATCGTCATCCTCGATTTCAGCTACATCATTCAAACGCTCGGCCAAATCAGCGGCCTCGTCCTCGTAGTCTTCATCATACTTGCTGTCCGTTCCACCAAGCGCATAGATAGCACCCTCGACACTACTCTTTACGGACTTCACTTTCCGCTCGAGTGACTCGAGTGACACCTCCATACTGGCGATATCATATCCACCGGCAGCGATAGTCGCTTTGAGGGTTGCGAGATCGGCCTCATAGGTAGCCAGAGAAGACTTGAACACACTCCCGTCTCCGCCCACCGCCTCAAGGAGCGATATTTTGCCATAGGCCTGGGTAATGCGCTTGGAGATCTTGGCGACATCTTCAGCGACTTCTTTGGCATCGTGGAGATCCTTTTCACTGGCAAAGTGAGCGAGCTTCTTCACTTCTTTGCTCAGCTCTTTGGCAGCCTCCAAATCATTGCTATCAAAAGCACCCGTGACCGAAGTCACACCAGCCTTGGCCTGCGCTAATCGAGCGAGTGCTGCCGTCACATCGACACCTTCGGCCTGCTTTTCGAGGATCTCCTTTTCAGCCTTGGCTATTTCTTCTTCTAGTTTAGAAATCGTCTTGGCACGGTCGGTGTACATACCATCCCGGCCCATTTCTTCCTTTTCATCGCCTTCATCCGACCCGTTATCATCTACCGAGCCATCTCCACGGAGTTTGACACCATCCACCATGTCATCGCTGTCATCACTCTTTCCAGAGGACTTGCTCGCTTGCTCAGCAGACTTTTTGGCTGCTTCCCGCTCACTTTCGGCTTTCTTCTTGGCTTCTTCCTTGGCTTTCTTGTCAGACTCAGACTCCTTGTCATCATCTTTGTCATCATCATTATCCTCGTCTTTATCTTCATCCTTGTCATCGCCGTCATCTTCGCCATCTTTGGCCGCCGTGACAGCCACGAGATGGTTGGCATTCTCTGAGACCACCGCTGCTACTCCCATAAATCCCCCGAATGACAGCACTGCTACCAGCAAGGCTGGAAACAGTCCTAGCTTCTTCTCTAGCATCTTCATATATTTTTTATTTTTACCAGCTACGAATTAGTAACGCTGGTTCTTTCTATAGTACGAATACTACTACCAAATGTTTTCAGTGGCGAGATACTAAGGAATCATCCCCTGGACTGACTTCTTGAGGGCTTCAAAGCTCTTGGGATTCTCCATCTTCTGGCCATTCAAGAAAAACGTCGGGGTGCCCGTAATTTTCAGTTCATTGCCGGTGTCACGGTCGCGATTGATCTTGTCATCGAGCGATGAATCCGCCATATCTTGATTGAACCGCTCCATATCGAGGCCGATACGACCAGCATAGGCAGGAAAAATACTCTTCATCGGGTCAGCAGCATTTGACCATTCTTTTTGGTTGGCAAAAAGGAGGTCATACATCTCCCAAAATTTGCCCTGTCGTCCAGCAGCCTCAGCGACCCGTGCAGCCGGGAGGGCATTGTCATGGATCTGTATGAGCGGATAGTGACGGATGACCACGCGGAGGTTGTCGCCCATTTCCTTGCTCAGCTGTTCGATAATCGGGTAGTAAGCGCCACAAGCCGGACACTGAAAGTCAGTGTACTCAACCAGTGTCACCGGAGCGTCACTCTTGCCTTTGACCCAGTCCTGGTTAGTCACTTCGATAGCCGAGCCACTGGTCCCGCCCGTTTCTTCTGGAGTACCGAAACCAACTTTCCATATGCCCCACACGACGAGTACCAGTACCGCGACTGCGCCCAATTTCATGAGTCCACCCATAGTGACAGAATAAAGTGAGGATTACTCCCCTATCATACCGTTTTTGACTTTCCTTTGGCAAGCGTGGCCCAGAGCTCACGCGTCCGGTCGGCCGTGTCCCGCCAAGTAAACCGCTCTGCCTGGATCCTCCCCTCCCGGGCGAGCGAGGCGAGGAGTCCCGAGTGACCCAAGGTCTCACGGAGCGCACGGTAGAGCTCATCGGGCTGGTAGGGATCTATCATGATACCCGCTTTCCCGACGACGGCTGGGAGTGAGGAAGTGTGCGAAACAATCACTGGTACCCCCGAGGCCATGGCCTCAAGTGGCGGGAACCCAAATCCTTCGTAGAGAGACGGATAGACAAATACCGTCGCCAGATTGTAGAGTGCCACTTTGTCCTCATCAGCGATAAAGCCAGGAAGGTGAATCCGATCCCGGACAGGCGACTCCGAGAGCGCCGTCATGATATCGTCACACTTCCACCCCGGAGTCCCAGCAAGCACGAGATCATACTTGGCGCTGTCTGGACCACCGGACGCGATGAGCGCCTCATACGCCTCGATGAGTGAGCGAATGTTTTTGCGTGGTTCAAACGTCCCCAAAAACAAGATAAATCGGTACGGGAGGTGATACTCCTCTTTGACCCGGATGAGATCAGCGTGGTTCCGATCCATCGGGTGAAATCGGGCGTCGACTCCACTCGGAATGACGACGATGCGTTCAGGCGGTATACCGTACTCGGTCACGAGGTCGGCCTGCGTGGAGTGAGAGACTGCGATCACCCGGTCGGCCTCACGGGCCAGACGACGGAAGTCAATGAGGTAGTGCCAGAGGCGTTGCTTCCATGAAAAGGTCTCGGGGAAAAGCTCAAACGAGAGGTCGTGCGCCGTCACCACGAGCCGGCACTCTTTCGACACCGAAGCAAAATTGAGGTTGGGAAGGAAAAAGACATCCACACCCCCGATGAGACGGTCGAGCTTGGGATAGCGGAGGTACCACAGAGCCAGATTGAGGAGCTTGTTCGGGAAATGAAAGACCCGGAGCGTCACCCGTGGATACGCTGAGAGCCACGAAAAATCCGGCGTGGTTTTGCGCCAGGCATTGAAAAACAAGATGTATTCGTTATCGTCATCATGGAGAAAGAGCTCCTTGAGAAGTCCCAGAGTATATTCTTCTACCCCGGTCCGCTTCCCTTCGGCCAGACATCGGATATCGATTCCTATGCGCATACGCAAACTATCAGTAAATCAGTCATTCTTTCGTTCATTCATTCTTCCGACCGGTGTTACTTCGCAAAGTAGTGTCTGAGAAGCACGATCCAAAATCCAAAGAAAAGACCAAGGGCGAGACCGACGGCGAGGGCCAGATTGAGTGAGACCTGGGCCTCCCTTACCACGGGGTCACTCCCGATGACCACAAACCAGCTTTTCTCGCGCTCTTCAGTATTGAGCGTATCCGTATAACGATTGAGGACCGTAACCGCAGCAACGGAGAGTTGCTCCAGTGTCTTTTTATTGTCCCCGCTATACTTGACCGTGATCATCTGAGAGGACAGGCGTCCAGCCGAGAAGACTGACCCGAGGGCCTTGGCATCGAGACTCTCAGGATTGAGACGGGCCTCACGATAGATATCCTCGACCACACGGGGTGAGGCGAGCCAGCGGACTACTGTATCCGCGAACCGCTCATCGGCCTGGAGTCGATAAAAACTATCATAGGTATAATCAGTCGTCTCACTCACCCCAGCCCGACCGATATTGAGGAGGAGGGTCGCCTGATAGGTCGTCTCCTGATCGCGCTGCCAGAGCCACGCGGTAAGCACAAAAAGCAACGTGATTCCAATATATAGCGTCCTCTCCTTCTTAAAAATTTGAATAATCTCTCTGAGTTCCATGTGGTTTCAAATCACAATAATCAAAGCACAAAAACCAAACAAAGCACGATTTTCAAAACAAAAATATCAAGAAAAATACTGAGTGATTTATGGGATTGTGTTTTGGGAATTGTTTGGACTCTGTGCTTTTTGTTTTGTGTTTTTCAAATGCTCGTTTAAGGCATTTGTTACGTAGTCCTGTATTGTAGCCTTAAACCGTTCCTTGTCAAAACGAAGTGCCTTGGACCGGATATACTCAGGGTCAAATTGAGCTTCATCAAAGCTCTCTACGGCCGTCACAATGGCCTCGGCAGTCTGAGTGTCAAAGTAGACCCCCATCCGGCCCTCCTCCATATGCTCGACGATGTCACCACCTCGGTAGGCGATGAGCGGTCGCCCCGATGCCATGGCCTCTATCGCCACGATACCGAAATCCTCTTCCTGAGGAAACACAAAGCCTCGACACTCCGCATAATAGCGCGGGAGGTCTTCTTCTGGTACCCGACCGAGGAACTCGATAGTCGGGCCAGCGAGCTTCTGGAGGCGCTTCATCTCGGGCCCACGACCGATAATCTTGAGCGGGAGCTTGAGCCGATTGAACGCCTCGATGGCGATATCGTGCCGTTTGTAAGCAATGAGTCGTCCCACCATGAGGAAATAGCCCTTCCTGTCCTCCGGTTTGGCGACGTAGAAATTCTCCACATTGACGGGCGGATGGATGACGAGCGCGTCCTTGCGATAGTATTTGGCGATACGCTTCTTTACGAACTGCGAGTTCGCAAGGTAGCGATCAACCCGGTCAGCACTGGCCTTGTCCCAGAGACGAATCGGGCTCATGAAAAATGGCACCAGTTTTTTGATGAGATTGGGAAAACCAAAGTCCTGGGTATACTTCTGACAGTCATCCCAGGCATAGCGCATCGGGGTGTGCATATAGCAGATATGGAGGGTCTCCGGCCGGGTGATGATGCCCTTGGCATAGCTCGACGAATCAGAGAGGACGATATCGTACTGACTAAAGTCGAATTCCTCAATGGCGAGTGGCATGAGCGGCGGGAAGAAACGATGGCGCTTGCGGGAAAACGGTAAATCCTGGAGAAACGAGGTATAGATACGCTTGTCAGCAAACTGCCCGCGCATGGCCTCTTTATCATGGATGAGAGTGTAAATCGGCGCATAGGGAAACAGCTCAGTAAAAGCCTGGAGCACCCGCTCCGCTCCCCCGTACTGCACCAAATAGTCATGGACCAATGCGATTTTCATATATCCTTACTGTACCTTAGGCACGTTCTTTTTCCAACACCCGACCTTTCAGAACACCCAACCGTTCCCAGATGATGTCCCAGACGGATTTGGTACACTGGGCGAGGAGCATCGCCTGGTCCTCAGAGCTCAGAGTGAGTGGATCGAGGGGTTGGTCCTCCATTAGATGGTACATAACCGAGGTCCGCATGGTCCCATGTCCGAGGCCAAGCGCGTGACCAAACTCGTGTGTAAGCACCGCCCGCAAGTGTGACAGGTCGTCATACTGATAGATATTGATCTCGGTCCCCACATAGTCACCCTGATCAAATTCCCCCGGCTCTCCATAGCGGTCGGTATACTCCTCAACCTGACTATTGTACTCTTCAACTACTGCTACCTGTTTCTTGGAAAACGCATTCACCTCACTTGCGAGGCGATTTACTTCTAGACGCTTAGCCTCGAGCGCCTTTTGCTCTTTTTCCAAAGCTTTGGCCACCTTCTGTAAATCCTCATACTCCTCCGGTGGGGCTCCACCTACCTTGTTCCACTTGATCACGTCAGCATTGTAAGCATCAAGTTGCTTCTTGAAAGACGCGAGCATGCGCTCATACTCACGTCCGAACTGCTCATACAGTGCTAGCGTCTTACTTTGTTTCTGCTCCAACGTCTCCTGGATACCCTGTGTTTTCACGAGCGTCGCCTCAAGCTTCTGTCCTTCGATTGTCTGCTCCTGACGCGTATCAAAAATGAGGTTCATCTTGAATTGAGCGCCAGGCACATACCGAAACAATTCCCGACCGAGTGTCTGTTCCCAGAGTCCTTCTGCTTCAGTTGCTTCCGCCAAGAACTCCGCCTGGGTCATACCAAAGCGCTCATCAAAAACACCAAGCGAATACTCGATTGGCCGTTCACACGGCAGCGGCACAGCGCGCCAGAGGGACACGGTACCCAAAACCAGGACTAGGAACAGTCCGTATTGAATAATACTTTTCTTCATACGAGAGACTAGACACGGAGGCGACCGCCGTGTTCGCCCGCGAGGGCGACGATACGGTCAAAAGCCTCGTCCATCTCAGCGCCTGAGAGTGTCCGGTCCGAGGCACCAAACGAGAGGTGAAAAGCAAAACTCTTTTCGTCACCCTGCTCATAGATATCAAAGAGGTCTGTTTTTTGGAGGAGTGGCGCGCCTGCTTCGGACAACAACCGCTCGACTTCGCTCACGGTCATTTTTCTAGGAAAAATGAGTGAGATATCACGGAGTGCAAAAGGAAATTTCTGAAGTGGTGTAAACGTAGTTTCAAGCGTTTGGAGCGCTTGGAGTTCGGATGTGACAAAGCCCGCGACCGTCACGCGACCGTCAAGGCCAAATGATTTCTCTACTGCCGGATGGATTTCCCCGATCATGCCAATGACTCGGCCATCGACAACATAGCAGGCACTGCGCGATGGATGAAGGAGTGCTAACACGGGCACTTCGGGATGGTCCGCTCCTGCTTCGAGCGTCACCCGACCCACATCGATATGGAGTGCCTCGAGCATCGCCTCGACTTTGCCCTTGAGGGTATAGAAACCTTTACCACTGTCGCTCGCGAGCGACGTGGCGAGTCCTCGCTCACTCTTCTTGGCAGAAACTGAGAGGAGCGACAGTGCTGTCACCTCAACCGGTTGTTTCGTTTTGGGTTGCTTGGCATAGACCTTGCCCCATTCGAAACAGTCAAAGCTCTCAAAATGGCGTCGGTTCTCCACGGCTTTACGAAGATGGAGTGGCACCAGTGACAGGCGGAGATACTTTTGGTCAGGATTCAAGGGATTCTCAAGCTCAAGATGTGCATCAAGTGGGAGGCGAGTGGCCATGATGTCCTTGTCGCCATAGAAAGAATAGGTCATGAGCTCATCAAAGCCCGCCGACACGAGATACTCTTTGGCCGATCGTTCGAGGCGTTTCTCAGGATTCGCAGGACTGGCGGTGAGTGGGAGACGCGGAGCGGTCGCCTCGATACCATCGTACCCGTGCATGCGACCGATTTCTTCGATGAGATCCCATTCATCGCGGAGGTCTGGCCGACGAGTCGGGACCGTCACCATGAGGATATCAGCACTCGCTACCTTTTTGACCTTGAGTCCAAGGAGAGCCAAGTGCTGGACTACCTGAAAGACAGGGAGCTTCACTCCCAAGACATTACTCACCCGATTGAGCGACAAGGTGATTTTGGTAGGGAGCGCCTCTTTTGGATAGACATCACGCATCCCGACAATCCTGCCACCGGAAAGAGTCGGGAGGAGAGCGGCCGCTTCGCGGAGTGCTTCGCCCACGAGATTGGGATCGAGATTGCGTTCAAAACGATAGCTCGCATCGGTCGGGAGATTGTGGCGATTCTTGGTCCGACGAACAGAAGAGCCACTAAAGTTGGCGACCTCGAGAAATAAATTAGTGGTCTCAGTGGTAACCGCCGACGCCTGCCCACCCATGACACCAGCGAGCGCCAATGCTTTCTTGGTATCAGCAATCACGAGATCATCGTCTGAGAGCTTCTTTGTTTCACCGTTCAGAATCACGAGTTTCTCATTTTTCTTGGCGCGTCGTACCGTGATGGCACCAGTAATTTTGTCTGCATCAAAGGCATGCATCGGCTGGCCCGTGAGAAGCATCAAGTAATTGGTCACATCCACGATGTTGTTGATGGGACGGAGTCCCGACACAATGAGACGCACCTTGAGCCAGAGCGGGGACTCGCCGACCGTCACTCCGCGGACGAGGAGCCCGGCATAGCGCGGACACCCCCCGCCCAAATCACTGCGCTTCGCTTGCGAACTGTGGCGGGCAGGTACCTTGTCACTGATCACCACTTTCGGCGCGCGGTTGGAGGCAGGTACTTTGACTGGTTTGAGCGACTTCTCACCAAAGCTCGGCGCATAGCCATCAAGGGCCGCAATCTCCCGGGCCAAGCCCTGATAGGCAAGCGCATCCGAACCACGATCTGGGAGAATTTTGACTTCGATGATACTGTCGTCGAGACCAGCCCATTTGACAAAAGAAGCGCCTACTGGGGCATCTCCATCAAGCACCAAAATTCCCGTGTGATCGTCGCCGAGACCCAGCTCTTTGGCCGAGCAAATCATACCATTTGATTCGATACCCCGGAGTTTGGCTACTTTGATTTCTATGCCTCCGGGCAGTTTCACGCCGGGCAGTGCAACTACCACGTGCTGGCCCTCAGCGATATTGGGTGCGCCACAGACAATTGTTCGGATATCTTTCTTGCCGACTTCTACCTCTGCGACACGCAATTTGTCTGCATCGGGATGCTGTGCGAGGGCGACCACCCGCCCGATGATCACGTCTTCGATACCATGAGCAAACTTCTCAATGCCCTCCACCTCAAAAGCGTGGACCATAAGGAGTCGTGCCAATTGTTCGGCACTCTTCTTGGTTCCAGACAGTTCTTTGAGAAAGCGATAGCTGTATTTCATAGACTAGAATTGGCGAATGAAACGGAGGTCTCCTGAGAGAAAAAGGCGATTGTCATTGATACCATACTTCATCATAGCCATGCGACCGACACCAAAGCCCCAAGCGAAGCCCTGATACACTCCCCGTTTGTAGCCAGCTGATTCGAGCACGTGCTGGTTGACCATGCCGGCTCCGCCGAGCTCGATCCAACCACCCTGCTTGCACGTAGCACATCCGGCACCATCGCAGAGGATACAGCTGATATCGAATTCAAACGACGGTTCGGTAAACGGGAAAAAACTCGGGCGCAAACGAATACGGACTTTCTCTCCAAAAAATTTACTAAAAAATTCTTCCGCCACATGCTTGAACGTAGCCACCGTCACCTCGCCCTCGACATCCACCATGAGACATTCAAACTGATAGAACGTGTGCTCATGCGTCGCGTCGGTCGCTTCGTTACGAAAGACTCGACCCGGAACAATAACCCGGAGCGGTGGCTTGTGCGTCTCCATGTACCGCACCTGGACACCGGACGTATGTGTACGAGGTAGGTAGCGGTCCGTAGACTTCTTGTCACTCTTCACCCCGCCGTGTGACGTCGAGGCAAGCCAAAACGTATCCTGCATGTCGCGCGAGGGATGATCCTTGGGGAAGTTGAGTGCATCAAAGTTGTAGTGCTCCGTCTCTACCTCTGGACCAGAAGCAATATCAAATCCCATTGAAATAAAGATATCTTCGATCTCGTGTTCGACTCTCGTGAGCGGATTGAGGTGCCCGACGCGTGTCACTTGACCAGGGGCTGTGATATCAATGCCCTCAGCCTGCCAGTCCACACTCTTTTCGAGTAGTTCCTTTTTCTTGGCGTCAAACAAGGCGATGAGCTTTTGCTTGGTGCTGTTCCCGAGCGGTCCGACTACTTTCTTGTCTTCTGGTGACAGGTCACGGAGTCCCTTAAGCAAGGTATTGAGCTCGCTTTTTCGGCCCAAATACTCAATTTCCCAAGCCTGGAGCTCCGGCAGTGTCGCAAGGGTAGCAAGCGCCGCCTCCCCTGCCTGTCCAATTTTTTCAATCTGTTCTTTCATACCCGGTAGTGAAACTTCAAATGCGTAGCGACTTTAAATTCTCCTTGTCTCAATGTTCAACTAAAATGAACTCGTGCTCCTTGCCACAGTATGCTTGAAATTCAATTTTGAAGTTCTACTACCGGGCATATTTGTATTCTACCCAATTTTTCCCGTTTTGACTAAAAAACTACTTTGATAAAATCTTTCTTGCCGACCTTGATTACCTTGTCATTATGCTTTTCCTTGGTCAGGACGGTATCGTAAGCGAGCTTGACGCCATCAATTGAGACGCCTCCTTGCTCTGCTTTGCGTCTGGCATCACCTTTGCTTTCGGCCAATCCCGCCTCGGCCAACATATCGGTCAGTTTAGTACCAGGAACGACCGTCACAGTCTGGACTTCGTCTGGCACTGTTCCTTTGGAAAACGTCTCGATGAAGTATTGTTCGGCCTTGTCGGCTTCGGCATCGCCATGGTAGAGACGGACGATTTCTTTGGCTAGACGGACCTTGGCATCACGAGGGTTGCCACCCGTCACCATTTCTTCGGCCATCTTACCGATTTCCGCCATCGGCACGCGCGTACAGTGGACAAAGTAATCCGTAATCAGGCTATCAGGCACACTCATCACCTTACCAAACATCTCATTGGGGACATCGGTGAGGTTGATAGTATTCCCCCAGCTCGAACTCATCTTGCGACCATCGGTCCCGAGAATGAGGTTGGTCATGAGGATATCCTGTGGCTCCTGATCGTACTTCGGCTGGAGCGTCCGACCCGCAAGCAAATTGAATCGTTGATCAGTTCCACCTAGCTCGACGTCTGCTCTCGTAGCAATACTATCGTAGCCCTGAAATAAGGGGTACAACATTTCATGAAAAGAAACCCTTTGCCCAGCATTTAGACGCCTAGCAATCACATCTCGTGATGAAAACTCATGCAGACTAAAGGCACTCGCCATTTTTCCCAACTCAAGAAAACCCAATTTTGACAACCACTCTGAATTATAATGCGTTTCCGTCTTTTCCTGATCAAGTATCTTAAACGCTTGTTCAAGATAGCTCTTCATATTACTTTCAACTTGTTCCTTCGTTAGCATGGGTCGCTCAGACTCTTTGTCAGACGTATCTCCAATCACTCCCGTCATATCGCCAACGATAAAAACGGCCGTATGGCCAAGCGCCTGAAAATCGCGCAGCTTCAAAAGTAATACTGCTCTACCAATATGAATATTAGGACTCGTCGGATCGATACCGAGCTTGATGCGGAGCGGTTTGCCCTCAAGTAGTCGCTTTTTCAAGTGCTCATGGTCAATAACCTCAGCGACTCCACGCGAGAGAATTTCTTCGATGAGTTGTTCTTTGTTTTCCATAAGATTCTTAGTTACTGGATCCCGCATCGAGTGCGGGATGATTCCGTCTTCACAGAATCACTTCAGTCCGAAACGGGCCTTGGCAAGCCTGTACTGGTCATCGGACATCTGCCCGGCCTTGCGCATGGCCTCGAGCGACTGAAGAATTTCACCCTTGTGCTTTTCGATATTCTTGGGGGTCATGGCCTTACGGAGGGTCTTCTCGCGTTCGGCAGGACTCATGTTCATGAGACGCTTCATCGCAAAACGCTGGAGCATGTTCATGTCCTTAGTGTCCGGCATACCGGGGATGTTCGCCATGTCCTCTTTCTTTTCTTCTTCGTCTTTTTTACTAAAGGGATTCCACATACGAGTAAATGTCAAAGCTCAAATTACAAATACCAAATCAATTTTCAATGTTTTAATTTCAAATTTTTTCTTTCGAATTTCATTTGTCATTTGGCATTGGGATTATGTCATTTTTGAGAGGTCTTCATATTATATCGTGTGACCAAGAGCGCCGAGGCGATATAGACCGATGAGTACGTACCAAAGACGACACCGGCCAAGAGCGCCACTCCGAAGTATCGGACGCTCTCACCACCGAAAATGACGATGGCGACGAGAGTGATGATGACCGTCATCGAAGTGTTGATCGAGCGCCCCAGAGTTTCGTTGAGCGAACGGTTGACGATGTTTTCGAAATCGCCCTTCTTACTGGAACGCATGAGGTTCTCACGGACCCGATCATACACCACGATGGTGTCATTGACCGAGTACCCGAGGATAGTGAGGAGGGCCGCGATAAATGGCACGCCTACTTCAACCCCATAGAAATGGCCGAGAATTGCAAAGAGGCCAATCACGATGATGATATCGTGGGCAAGAGCGATGATGGCCCCGAGACCATACTCCCACGACGTGACTACGCCGGATACGCGTCGGAAGGCCCACGCAATATAGAGGGCGATACCGATAAGCGACAACGCTGTCCCAGTAAAGGCATTGCTTTTGATCTGGTCAGAAACAGATCCTCCGATAAAGTCGGTCCGGAGCTGCTTCACCTCTGGATCCAGTCCGCGCAATTTGGCGAGGACCTGGTCATTGGCTGCATCATCAGAAGCCAGATACCGGAGGAGGAGCCCCTGATTCTCGGTCGGCTGAACCGTCAGACTCTTGAGTGACAACTCCGAGAGACTCTCTTCGACCGCTCTTGTTTCTGGCGCTGGGTCCAAAGCAAAACGCACTTCCATCAAGGTTCCACCCTTAAAGTCGATACCGAGATTGAGCCCCCAAAGGATGGTCACGATGATACTCGCCCCGGTCAAGAGACCGGAGAGGAGATAGGCGTAGGCTCGTTTTTGAATGATTTGGAGCATGAGGGTAGATCGTTAGTCGTCGAGACGTTTCTTGGGTGATACGAGGAGCCAGGGATGACGCTCCATCCAGTCACCAGCGATGAACTCGGTCGTAATCCGCACCAGTACCACGGCTGTGAAGAGGGAGAGGAGCACACCGAGTGCCAAGATGATAGCAAATCCCTTGACGAAGCCGGTCCCGAGACCAATAAGTATCACCGTAGTAATAAGGGTCGAGACGTGACCATCGCGGATACTTGGCCAGGCTCGTCGGAATCCTTCCACCAGTGAGCGGATGACGCCCTTACCATACGAGAGCTCTTCGCGGGTACGCTCAAAGATAAGGACGTTGGCATCGACCGCGATACCGATCGAGAGGACAAATCCAGCGATACCCGAAAGGGTCACCGTGATACCAAACGGGGTAAAAGCCGAAAGCTTGAAAATCGTAAGGAGCATCGCCGTGTAGAGGAGGAGGGCGAAAACCGCCACGATACCGAGGAGACGATAGTAGAACACCATGTAGATGGCGACCGCTGCGAGACCCACCACACCGGCAAAGAGACTCTTTTCGAGCGCTGCCTCACCAAGCGATGCATCGACACTCTGCTGTCCGACGAGCGTGATCGGCACTGGGAGTGCTCCTTCGTTCAAGCGCTTCACCAAGTCATTGGCTTCTTGCATGGTAAAGTCACCGGTGATGACGGCTTGCCCAGCGACAATCTCGTTTTGGACTGTCGGTTGACTGATTATTTCGTCATCGAGAAAGATAGCAACTGGCTTGCCGATATTGCGTTTGGTAATCTCAGCAAACAGATCTGTCCCCTCACCATCAAACTGGAGCGCTATCTGAGGCGATCCGATACCTTGAGTTTGGTAGTCAACATAAGCATTCTTTAGGTTCTTGCCAGAAAGTCCTGTGGCCTTAAAGGCGAGCTTGGGGAAATCATCGGCACTGTACTTAGAGAAGAGGATATGGGCGCCTCGCACTTCGCGCTCATTGCCCTCACCGCGCTCCTCAAGCTTCTTGATGATGTGATAACCAAACTGGCTCTCCACTACCTGAGGATAGATAGCGCCGTTTGCGAGCCCGCCCTCAAAGAGTGCCTGGTCGAACTCTGGCACAAAGGCTCCCGCTTTCACAAAATCCAAATCGCCTCCTTTGTCCTTGGAGCCGGGGTCCTGACTGAACTGTGTCGCGAGAGCGGCAAAATCCTCACCACTCTGTGCACGCTTGAGAATACTCTCTGCCTGACCACGACTGGCTTCATTCAAACTATCAAGCTGTGCCTGGTCCTCAGCACTGACCACACCGTCCGATGATTCACGGAACTCGAGAAATGGCGTCTCTTTGATCATCTTCTTGGCCTGCTCGATGTCTTTGATACCCGGGAGCTCGACGATGATGCGCTCTTCGGTACCAGAGCGTGAACGCTGAACCAGTGGCTCACCCACACCGAACGCATTGACACGTCGTTCGATGACTGCCTCTGCAGCAATGAGGGCATCATCTACTTTTTCAGATTCGATCTGAGAAACATCAGCCTTGTACTCGAGGTGGATACCACCCTGGATATCGAGGCCTTTATTGACCTGCATTTTTTCGAGTGCGCTATAGAGAGGCGGGGCCCACGAGACCGACTTTGGATAGGAGATGACACCACAAACCAGGCCGAGGAGCAGTACTCCCAGGAACTTGTAGCGAATTTTGTACTGTTGTTTCATCCCGGTAGTGAAACTTCGAATATTTATACTACAAAACGCACCTATGAGGCACAATATATTTCAAGGCTCGGAAAAAATTCCGGTAAGCAAAAAACCCAAGGAATGCCCCTTCGAAGTTCTACTACCGGGTCATGCTCTCGAGTATACCCGAAAGTCGAAATCCAGGCAACTTCAAGCCATTTTCAGGCTACTTACCGAGTCGTTCTTCGAGCCGCTTCAAGACTCTCTTTACCTGAGGCAGAGCCGAGGCTTCGTAGGCAGCATAATCGGTGACCGGTGTGAGAAGTCCACCGTCGAGGAGATACTTCTCTGAGAGAGCGACCCGCTCGAGGAACAAGCGATCATGGGTGACGAGGAGGACGGTACCAGGATAGACAGCGAGAGCTTCTTCGAGGGCCTCGATCGCTTCGAGGTCGAGGTGATTGGTCGGTTCATCGAGGATGAGGACATTGGCTCGGAGCATAGTGAGGAGCGCCAGGATGAGGCGGACGCGCTCACCCGGACTGAGACTCGCGATCTTGCTATCGAGCGTATCTGGTGGGAACTGAAATTCGGAGAGGACAAGTGATGTCTCAAACACATCGAAATCCACGACGCGTTTTTTGAAGAGCTCTCGTGGCGTCAGTGCTTGAGAAATATTTTCATGCTCCTGCATGAGATAACCAAATATCACCTCTTTACCACATTCCACCTTGCCACTCACAGGAGTGAGGTCACCGGTAATAGTCTGAAGGAGCGTCGACTTGCCTACCCCGTTATTGCCGAGGATAGCGATGCGACTCCCAAGCGGGAGTTTGAGACTGATGGGTCCCCCACGAAAGACTTTGTCTCCGTTCTCTTTTTCGGGATAGCCAAACACGAGCTTCTTGAGGGTAATGCTACTCTCCTCATTCTTCACTGTTTCCAAAATGATATTGAGCGGCGGGCGCTCCATCGGTTTTTCGATATCTCGCATGCGCTTCTCTCGTCCCTCGAGCGCCTTGGCCGACGCATCGAACTTGCGCGTTGCCCGTTCTTTTTTGTAGTTCGAGGTAAATTTGTCATTGTCTGGGGTCGCTTTTTCCTGCACTCGAATAACCCACTCCTTTTTCTCAGCCATCGAATCACGGAGACGGGAGCGCTCTTCTTCTTGCATGCGATACTGTTCTTTGTGCTTGCGAAAGGCATGAGCCTTCATCTCCGCAAATTCACTCCAGCCACCGGTATACATGACGGCACTCCGAGTGAACCAGTCAATCTCGACCACTTTCTTCACCACGTGATCGAGGAACCGTCGGTCGTGCGACGCAATGAGGCAGGTCGCTTTGGAGCGCTTGAGATAATTCTCGAGCCAGAGGAGCGCCGGCAGGTCGAGGTTGTTGGTCGGTTCATCGAGGAGGAGAATGTCCACACCCCGGAGGAGCACACCAGCAAGCGCTGCTTTACGTTTCTCACCACCAGAGAGTTCCTGGATAGGACGACGCAGTCCGACATGGGAGAGAAAGAGTCCCTCGAGCACGCCCTTGGCCCGTCGTTCGAAGTCATAGCCACCCAGCCGAGAGTAATCACTTTGGACCAGTTCAAACTGGGCAAGGATGGCCTCTTCATCAAGATGTTTCTCGAGACGCTTCATCTCTTGCTCGAGTTCTTCGAGACCAGCCATGCGGCGGAGGTACGAGAGGAGCGTCTCATCTGGGAATGTCCCGACCTCTTGAGGGAGATAGCCAAGGAGCGCTCGGTTCGGTACGATACGATCCCCCCGTTCAAAGGTTTCAAGACCAGCCGCGATCTTGAGGATCGTCGACTTGCCCACGCCGTTTTGACCGACGAGCGCTACTTTCTGGCCCTCACCCAGACTAAACGAGACCTTTTCAAGGACGCGGTGAATGCCATAAATTTTCCGAATGTTTTTGAGGGTGAGCATGGTGAGAGGTAGTAGCTGGTAGCTATTAGCTTCTTAGGAAATACGAGGGGACAGATGACTTACTATACAGTAAATTAATAAAAAAGCAAGGGATAATGATTAAAAATTCCTATTTTAAGCCAAAAAGTATCACTTATTATTGACAAGTTCGATATAATATGCTATCATATATAGTCAGCTTCGGTTGACTCCGTTTATGTACCTTGTCGCATAGGTACTGTCCATTCTGGGAGACGGAAACCCCTTAACAAGGGAGCTTATCATGCGTCGGAATCAAAGCGTCGAGTACCTGTACAACGTAGCCCGCGACATGATGGGGAGGACGAAGGCAATGCAACTGGTTGCTGACGGTCTTCCGGTCGAGGGCGCAACGTTTCGGCGGTGCTTCATGGGGGATGTCCAAAGTATCCTGCGTTCTTGGAACGCGGAAACGTTGGGCTCCATCGTGTCGTTCGGGCGGGGTGATGGACAGCTCATCAAGAACCCGCACCGCGCGACGCTCCGTGAAGTCGGGCTGGCCACATCGACAACCGAGTACATGGACGGGCGGACGCTCCTCCTGACACTCGCCAGTCTGACGATCGTGGCAGCGATGCTCGATCTCGCCCGGTGCCACCAGCGAGAGCACGAGGGGTTCCCATACCCGTCGACCCCATGGGATCAGGAGCCAGATGGCGTTGCGGCGTTCGAAAAGACGCCTGATCGCTACATGCACTTCTGAGCACACGGCCGTCTAACAGGAAAAGCCACCTGGAGGACGGCTTTTTCATACTATGAAACACTATAAGCTAACTCCTATAAGCTATAAGCTTTTTAGGTATTCCTCTGTCTCACGGAGCACGCGCTTGGCGTTGTCAAAGGTGACCCGCTTCATGGCGACGTCATACTTTTCCCAAGCGTAGCCCTGATGCTCGTGAGAGATAATGACCTCTGATGTTTTGGTCTCGGCGGGATAGAAGTGTACTTCCTTGAAAATCCATACTCCCTCGGCTTTACGCAGGCGCTTCTCCCGCTCTGTCCCCTTGGCTGCATAAAAATAGCGAATACTCACCCGGTGCGGAAAGACCTGGAGATCCCGTATCCCCGACTCTTCCTCGGTCTCCCGGCGGAGCGTCATTTCCTCGGTCTCGCCCTTTTCGATGTGTCCCTTGGCGAAGTCATAGTGACCACTCGGGTAATGAAGGAGGAGATACTGGCGCTCACCATCAACCATCCGGAACACGACCGCCCCGACCGACGTCTCCCAGACAGCCGGAAAGCTAAAAAAACGCAGAAAATAATAGAGCGCCCGATGGACAGGAAGTTTCATATTTTTATTGACAGATGGGTCTAATACTTCTACTGTATCATACAGTCTTGGTGGCTGTCTAAGGAGTATATATCCACCCCATGTCACGATTTTCGGCCTTCAAACTCAAGAACCCAATTCTTACGATTCTCTCTGAAATCGTCTTTTTCACATGCCTGGTTATTCTCGGGACGATTATCGGCCTGTTTCTCGTCTATCGCTACGCCACCCCCAATATCGACCAGATCCTCGCCTATCGCTTCAACCTCCCCTCCATCATCTATGACCAGAGTGGCACCGTCGAACTCTATCGCCTCTACGATGAAGAGAACCGCATCGTGGTCGGGCACGACGCCATCCCCGAGTCTATCCGCCTCGCCACCATCGCCTCCGAAGATGCCAATTTCTATACGCACCGAGGTATCGACCCCCTCTCCATCCTCCGTGCTCTCAGGGCCAATATCAAAAGTGGCCACATCGAACAGGGTGGCTCGACCATCACCCAGCAGCTCGCGCGCGCCCTCTTCCTCTCAAATGAGCGGACCCTCGAACGTAAATTTCGTGAAGCGCTCCTCGCCATCAAAATCGACCAGAAACTCGCAAAGGATGATATCCTCGACCTCTACCTCAACACTGTCCCCTACGGCGCCAATGCCTATGGCATCGAGACTGCCAGCGAGCTCTACTTTGGTAAGCGGGCAATTGACCTCACCATTGCCGAAAGCGCCCTCCTCGCTGCCCTCCCGAATGCGCCGAGCTTCTTCTCGCCGTTTGGAAACAATACCGATGAACTCCGGACTCGCCTGGACGGCATTCTCCTACGTATGTACACTCTCGGCTTTATCAACCGGAACGAGTACACTGAGGCTACCGCAAGCGACCCGCTCGCCGAAATAGAGCCCCGGAGCGACCAGATTATCGCCCCTCACTTTGTTTTTGCGGTCCTCGATGAGCTCAAGACCCGGTATCCCGATCTCGATCTCCGGACGGCTGGCCTGCGTATCACCACAACCCTTAATCTCGATCTCCAAAAGTCTGCCGAACAAGTAGTCCGCGAGGGTGCGCGGAAGAACCTCGCGCGCGGAGCCGAGAACGCTGCTCTCGTCGCTCTCGATGCCACCAATGGTCATATCCTCGCCATGGTTGGCTCGCGTGACTACTGGGACACGGCTATTGATGGCAATGTAAACGTCACCCTCGAAAAGCGACAACCCGGTTCAGCCTTCAAGCCCTTTGCTTACGCCACCGCCTTTACCAAAGGATTTCAGCCCGAGACACCCATCTATGATCGTCCCGTGAACTTTGGCCCCGATGGTTCTGGCCGTGACTATATTCCTCAGAATTACGATGGCAAGTTTCATGGTCGTCTCACGATGCGCCAGGCGCTCGCTATGTCACTCAATGTCCCAGCGGTCCAGACGCTCGCCCTCGCGGGACTCAATGACACGATCGATCTCGCAACACGCC
>CAYWLN010000002.1:0-3664 GCA_964459475.1 uncultured Bdellovibrionales bacterium
TGGGATTTCTCGAAGCGACGGAGCCAGGTGAGCTGGCGCTTGGCGTAGTGCCGGATTTCAAACTCGAGGCGTTCTTTCATTTCATCGAGAGTGATTTTCTTCTGCAAGAGGAGGGCGACGTACTTGTATTCGAGCCCAAAGCTCTCGAGGCGCTTCCAGCTAAGACCAGAGGCCCGGAGCGTTTCGACTTCGGCCACCATTCCCTGCTCGAGTCGCTTGTCGAGGCGGACGGAGATATTGTGGTGCAGGATTTCCTGTGACGGATTCAGCGCAATGATAAGGTAGCTATTGGCTGATAGCTTATGGCTTATGGGGACGGGGACAGTGCCGAGCGCTTCGCAGATCTCGAGGGCACGGATGAGACGAACTTTGTTTTGAGCATCGATACTCTTTGCGCGGACGGGGTCCGTTTTCTTGAGCTGTTCGAAGAGTTCTTCGGTAGAAAACTTTTCGAGTTTTTTCCGTAGGGCGAGATTGGGTTTGACGGCTGGGAACGGACTGTCCTCGATAAGGGCCTGAATCCAGAATCCGGTCCCACCACAGATGATGGGTGTTTTGCCACGCTTCTGTATATCAGCGATGGCTCGTTTGGCATCACGGACAAAGTGGGTGACATTGTAGGTGCGCTTGGGACTGGCGACATCAATGAGATGATGTCTGATTCCCTCAGAATAGTAGTAAGATCCCGGTTCAAGCCCGGGATGCCTCCCGACCGTGTCGCGGGGCACTTTGCCAGTGCCTATATCCATCCCATGATAGACCTGGCGACTATCAGCCGAGATGATTTCGCCATCATACTTCTCCGCGAGAAGAATAGCCAAATCTGACTTGCCCGAAGCCGTCGGTCCCATGATGACTATGGTTTGCGCATGCGTCATAAGATTGATTCGACACCCTCTAGGACTCGGATCTGCTCGAGGACCTCGGGTGTAGGATTGATGGCAAACGTTGTTTCGATGACGGTGGCGCCAATCTGGACCGAGATCTGCTTGGTACCAGGAGGGAGCGTTTTCAAAAACTGAGAGAGCTTGGCAATGGTGCCGGTTGGATTGGAACCGCCGATGACGAGTGTGAGTTTTTCGGTGGAGGGGAGAGGAGCGGGCTCTGGTGCTACTGGACGAGCCAGTTTGGTCCGGGTGGCCTCGGCGCGAGCAAAGCGATCGAGCGTATCGGGAGAAATCTTTTCTACTCCTTCGGCGATACACTTGAGCGCACCGTCTTTGTGGGAGACTCGGGCATCGACGATGACAATCTCACCCTCAGTCCAAGAGCCTGCCGTGTGTTCAGCGGTTTTGCCAAAGACGAGGAGCTCGATCCGACCGGTCATATCTTCAAGACCGACAAAGAACATGGTGCTCCCAGTCTTGGTGAGGATCTTGCGTACCGTCGTGATGACGCCCCCGAGACGCACTTTCGCGCCGTCACCTTCCTTTTCGAGGCTACCGAGTGGAGTGGCGGTCTTGTCGAAATAGGCCTGGTACTCGCTCGTCGGGTGATCACTCACATAGAGTCCGAGGAGCTCCTTTTCCCAGTTGAGGCGCATGGCTTTGGTCGCGGGAGGACACTCTACGAGCTCGATCTCGCTTACCGGCATGTCCATAGCGCCAAAGAGACTCTCAGCATGAGTGTCGGCGATAGTGCGCAGGTTTTTGCCGTGTCGGAGGATGTGGTCGATACTCATGAAGAGTTGGTTGCGCTCACCAAAGTCTTCGAGGGCGCCCACCTTGGAGAGCGATTCGAGGGAGCGCTTGTTCAGGTCCTTGGTCTGTACTCGTTTGACGAAGTCCTCGAGGGTCTTGAATTTCCCGCCTGTTTTGCGAGCTTTGACGATTTCTTCGGTGCAAACTGAGCCGACGTTTTTGATGGCGTTCATCCCGAAGCGGACATGCTCTTTGCCATCATCACTCACGATTACGGTGAAGTCCTCAAAACTTTCATTGACGGATGGAGGGAGGACATCGAGGCCAATTTCGCGAGCCTCACGGACTTCGATGGCGATACGGTCGATGTCGTGCTGATCAGAGGTGAGGAGCGCCGCCATGAACTCGGCCGGGTAGTGAGCCTTGAGATACGCGGTCTGGTAACCGATGAGCGCATAGCAGGCGGCATGGGAGCGGTTGAACCCATAACCAGCAAACGGTTCGATAAAGGCAAAGACCTGTTCGCCGATCTTCCGGCCGACACCAGTCTTCACACAGCCTTCGATGAACTTCTCGCGTTGTTCGGCGACGAGCTCGACAATTTTTTTGCCAACGGCCTTACGCAAAACGTCTGCCTCGCCCAAGGAGAATCCTGCGAGGTCACGGGCGATCTGCATGAGCTGCTCCTGGTAGACCGCGACACCATAGGTATTGCGGAGGATGGGTTCGAGCAAGGGATGCAGGTACTCGACCGTCTTGGTGCCGTGTTTGCCGGCGATAAAGTCAGGGATATAGTCCATCGGACCCGGACGATAGAGGGCGACCATGGCGATAATATCCTCAAAGACCGAGGGCTTGAGCTGTTTCAAGTAGCGCTTCATGCCCGAACTTTCCAGCTGAAAGACACCGGTGGTGTGAGCCTCCTGGAGGAGGCGGTAGGTCGCTTCGTCATCTTGGGGGAGGCGACTCATGATGTCGGCGACCGAGGTGCTCTCACGCGGGAGCCCGAGCTTTTCATTGAGCGCCTCGAGCTTGCCGAGGGCTTTGACGATGCGGAGAGTGTTTTGGATGATGGTCAGGTTCTTGAGCCCCAGGAAGTCCATCTTGAGGAGACCAATTTTTTCGACCGCGTTATTTTTGGTTGACGAAGCATACTGGGTGACGACGCCTTCGCGACTCCCAGACACACGCTGGAGCGGGGTGTATTCGGTCACGGGATCCTTGGTGATGACGACCCCGCAGGCATGCATCGAGGTGTGGCGAGCCAGGCCCTCGATCAGTTTGGCGGTATCGATGAGCCGTTTGGCATCGGCGCTACTCTCGTATTGTTGTTTGAATTCCGGGACTTCCTCAAGTGCATTCTTGATCGAGGTGAACATGGGAATCATCTTGGCGGTCTGATCACAGAGGGGGAGGGGGATGCCGAGGGCGCGACCGACATCACGGATCGATCCGCGCGCGGCCATGGTCCCAAAGGTGATGATCTGAGCCACGTGGTCGTTGCCATACTTTTCGCGCACGTAGTCGAGGACAGCCTCACGGCGATCATCCGCGAAGTCCATATCGACGTCCGGCATCGAGATACGCTCCGGATTCAAGAACCGTTCAAAGAGGAGGTCGTACTTGATCGGGTCGAGGTCAGTGATACCCGTGAGGTAGGCGACAAACGAGCCGGCGGCCGAGCCACGACCAGGACCAACGACCACCCCGTGCCCCTTGGCCCAGTTGACGAAGTCTTGGACGATCAAGAAGTATGAAGCAAAACCAGTCTTTTCGATGATGGAGAGCTCATAGTCGAGCCGGGTTTGTTGTTCTTCATTGATAGCCTGGTCCGGGAAACGCTTGGCAAAGCCGACCGCACAGAGGTCTCGGAGCATTTCATCGGCCGTGGTCCCAGGAGGGAGCGGAAATGATGGGAGATGGTTCTGGCCGAGCTCAATCACGACGTTACAGGCATCGGCAATCTTTTGGGTATTCTCGAGCGCCTCGGGCACGTCATGAAATATCTCCGCCATTTCTTCGCC
>CAYWLN010000002.1:3764-32518 GCA_964459475.1 uncultured Bdellovibrionales bacterium
GGGTATTCTCGAGCGCCTCGGGCACGTCATGAAATATCTCCGCCATTTCTTCGCCACTGCGGAGCGACAAATCGAGCGCCATCATGCTGTAGCGTTCGGTGTCGGTCACTTTTTTGTTGTCGCGGATACAGAGGAGGATATCCTGAGTCGAGGCATCTTCTTTTTTGACGTAGTGGACGTCGGAGGCTGCGACGACGGGGATACCGGTCTCACTACTTATCTGAATCAATCCTTGGTTGGCGGTGACCTGGTTCTCGATATCGGTGTGAGGTCCGAGCTCGAGGTAGAAGTTGTCCTGACCAAAGATGTCCTGGTATTCGAGCGCCGCCAACTTGGCTCGTTCGTAGTTGCCGTAGATGATTTCCGATGGCACTTCACCCTGGAGTGACCCCGAGAGTGCGATGAGGCCCTCGCTATACTGGCGGAGGAGGGCTTTGTCAGTTCGGGCCTTGTAGTAGAACCCCTCGAGTTGAGCGATCGATATGATCTTCATGAGGTTCTTGTAGCCCACGTTGTTTTTGGCGAGGAGGACCAGTTGGTAGCGCCGTTTGTCTTCGCTCGTGTTGTTTTTACTCCGGAGGTCTTTGCAGACGAACACTTCGGCTCCGATGATCGGCTTGATGCCATAGTCTTTGGCATGGGTATAGAACTCGACGGCGCCGTACATGGCCGATGTGTCAGTGAGGGCAAGTGACGTCATCCCGAGCTCCTGGGCGCGGTGAAGGAGCTCATCGACGCGCGGGAGTGCGGTGAGGAGCGAGTAGTGTGAGTGGACGTGGAGGTGAGTAAAGGGCATAGAAAAAATAAAAAACACCTATCAATACAGAAAGGCGTAGTGGTGAAAATAGTTGAGATAGAGCATAGGATATGGGTTCCCTCATCGCCCGGATTGCTCCTTGGACTTTGCAGGGAAGTTATCTACCAGGTAGTATATAATGATTCTATGCAAGAAACAACTTTCGACAAAGAACGGGAAATTGCCTCAGCAGGGGAGTTTTTGGTCGTGGGGGTGGATGAGGCTGGGCGGGGACCACTCGCCGGTCCTGTTGTGGCATCAGCCGTGTGTTACCGGGACCCGAGCTATACTATTCCCGAGTCGCTCACGCGTGACTTTGCCTTGATTCGGGATTCCAAGAAACTATCAGAAAAGCAACGCGAGAAGATATTTGACCTCATCCAGGAGCACTTTTATGTCGGAGTGGGGATCGTGCACGCTGACACTATTGATCGGATCAATATCCTCAAGGCGACGTTTCTCGCGATGAAGAGTGCCATTTCTGATTTGGAGCGAGTGATGCATCAGGTATCGCCAGCCAGACATCAGTTGTACCTCTTGATTGATGGTAACCAAGAAATTCCCAATCTCTCACTGAAGCAAGAGGCCGTCGTAGGCGGGGATGGTACGGTCCGGTCGATCGCGGCCGCTTCGATCATCGCCAAAGTGACGCGTGATCGCATGATCCTCGAATATGACCGGGAGTATCCACAGTACGGCCTGGCTCAGCACAAAGGCTACGGGACCAAGGTGCATATGGACGCCCTCAGAAAATATGGCCCGAGTTCCATCCACCGGATGTCATTTAAGCCCGTCCTCCTCTCTATCCCCGAGAACGCCAATAAACGATTCTCGAATGTCCTCAAACCCAAGAAAGGCTGAAAAAAGTCTTGGCACGTCGCTCGCGAGCGACGGTGCCTTGCCAAAGAGAGAAAGACGTGTTAAATTGGATACATCGTAAATTTTCTGAACTGTTATGGCTCTACCAAAGCAAAGACATACCCGACATCGTCGTGACCGTGCTCGTAAGCAGTACGACGTCCAACTCGTGAATACTCAGGAGTGCCCCAAGTGCAAGGCTCCTGTCTTGTCGCACCGCGCCTGCCCAGCTTGTGGCTACTACAAGGGCCGCGAAGTGGTCAAAATGACCCCCAAACTCAAAGAAGCCAAGAAGGCTTAAGGAATTTCGTAGTCAGTACCTCTTGCAAAACAAAAATGGCCAATCGTCACCTTCAAAGATCAATAGCAATGCAGTCCCTCTTCGAATGGGATTTTTTGGGCAAGCATGATGACAAGGCGCGAGAGATTCTCCGTCACAACATCGCCGAATTTGCTCCTGGTCTCGAGGACACTATCTTTGCTGAACATCTGATGGAGGGGACTCTCCGGGAGCGTCAGACGATTGACAAGCTCATTACCAAGTGTGCTCCTGAGTGGCCGCTCGAACAAGTGACCGTGGTCGACCGGAACGTTCTCCGCCTCGGTATCTACGAGCTCATGTTTGGCAACTACGACGAAGTGCCTCCGAAAGTCGCCATCAACGAGGCCATCGAACTGGCCAAGACCTTTGGGAGTGACGCTAGTCCGCGGTTTGTGAACGGCGTCCTCGGCACCATCTATCGTGAGATGGGAGAGCCCATGAAAGATGATACCTCTGACAATCACAAGCGTGAGAAAGAAGAGGACAAGAGTCTTCCGACCGAGGAGGGTGAAGAGGCTGTGACCGAACCACCCAAGAAGGCGAAGAAAGCTTCTACCAAAAAGAAGAAGGAGTAAAGCGTTCATTTCATTGACGCTTTTTTCTTAAGAAGGGTATGCCCGGTAGTAGAATTTCGACCAGGCAAGTAGAGAGATGGAGTATAGGGACCGTATTAATCCAATGAAGAGTAATTGAATTTCCAGAGTGTATTTGAGAATACATTGTCGAAATTTCACTACCGGGTATGACCAAAGAAATCGACATTGAAAAACTGAAAGAGGCGCTCGGCATCACCGTGCGTCAGCAAGCGCTGTTTCAAGAAGCGCTCACCCATCGCTCGTACCTAAATGAGCACAAGGGGTACGGCTACGCCCACAACGAACGTCTTGAGTTTTTGGGGGATGCCGTCCTCGAGCTCGTCGTGACCGAAAACCTGTATCATAACTACGAAAATCCTGAGGGTGAGCTCACCAGTTTCCGGGCAGCCCTGGTGAATGGTGACATGCTCGCCAAAATTGGGATGGATCTCGGACTCGAGCAGTATCTCCTCATGAGTCGAGGCGAATCCAAGGATACTGGCCGGGCCCGTGGCTATCTCGTGGCGAACGCCGTCGAAGCCGTCATCGGTGCGCTCTACCTCGACCAGGGCTATGATGCGGCTCGAGACTTTATCCTCGAGCACGTGATGAGTCATCTCCCCGAGGTGTTTGAGCAGGGGCTCCATACCGATGCCAAGAGCCGATTTCAGGAGCTCGCTCAGGAGAAGACTGGGACGACCCCGAGCTACCGTGTCCTCAAAGAATGGGGACCGGATCATGACCGCAACTTTGTCGCTGGAGTCTATCTCGGTGAAGAAAAGATCGCCGAAGGGACCGGCAACTCCAAGCAAGAGGCCCAGCGCGAAGCCGCCAAGCAGGCCCTCATCGCCAAAGGCTGGGCGTAGGAGCTGAAGGATGAAATATGAAGTATGACGCATGAATAGAGAGGCGAAAGCCTCTTTTTCTTTTGGCTCAAAATGGGATATACTAGGGAAGCAGTAAGGGATGAGCAGAAAGAAGCACGCTTGAGAACTGTGGGCTTTTTTTCCTTACTACTTTCTACCTACTCCTTACTTCTTCCCGATGTATTTGAAGAAACTCGAAATTAACGGATTCAAGTCGTTCGCCAATCGGACGAGCTTGGATTTTTTGCCTGACTGCGACCTCGCGAACGGAGCCAAATGTGGTATCACCGCGATCGTGGGTCCCAATGGCAGTGGCAAGAGTAACGTGGCCGATGCCATCCGCTGGGCGATCGGGGAGCAATCCTCCAAGAACCTCCGGGGCAAGAAATCCGAGGACGTCATCTTTGCGGGCACCGATAAGAAGTCTCGTCTCGGCACGGCGTCCGTGACGCTTCATTTTGATAATTCCGACAAACGGATTCCGATTGAGTTCGCCGAAGTATCCATCGCTCGCAAAGTGTACCGGAGCGGTGAGAGTGAGTACCTCATCAATGGTTCGCGCGTGCGTCTCATCGATGTCGTCGATCTCTTGGCCAAGGCCGGTATCGGCAAAGACAGCTACTGTGTGATCACCCAGGGGATGTCTGATGCAGTCCTCAATGCCACCGCTACCGAGAGGCGGGCGATATTTGAGGACGCCGCCGGGGTCAAGCAGTACCAGATCGAAAAAGAGCGAGCGCTCCGCAAACTCGAGAGTACCCGGGAGAACCTGGTCCGAGTGGACGCCCTCTGTGTCGAGATTGAGCCACACCTGAAGAACCTCCGCCGACAGGCTGAGCGGGCTTCGCAGGGCAAAGACATCGCCCAGAAATTGCGAGACAAGCAACTCCTCCTCTACGGCTACCTCTGGGACAACTTTCAGGGTGAGCGGGGCAAGCTCGCCGCCGAGCGCGACGTCCTCGAGAAGTCCGTCTTTGATATCGGTATCGAAGTGAACACCCTCGAGCGCGAAGTGACCGAGGCCTCGGCCACCATGGAGGACCAGAGCAAAGAAGAAGTGATCGGGCGCGAGCTCACCACTCTCCGTGATGAAGCCAATGGGCTCCTCCGAGACCGGAGTGTCATCGAGGGCAAGATCGAGATAGAACAAGAGAAGCAAAAGGTAGAAGAAGTGATCCGGGTCATCCCGGTGGATTTGAACTATGTCCGGAAGGCCCTCGAAGAAATCCGCACCCACCAAGCCCAACTGATTGAACGTCTCCAGAATGTGGAGAAGCTCGAGGACATCCAGGATATCCGTGAGTTTGCCCAGGTCATCAAGCAGAAGATGCACGACCTCGATGTCAAAGCCGGTGAGGGGAGTGTCAAAGAGAAAAAGATTATCGCGCTTCCCGATGATGAGAAGCGAGCGAGCAATGCACGCCTCGCTGAGTATGCCGCGACCAAGACCGAACTCAACCATAAACTCGAAGAACTCCAGAAGCGTCTCGCCATGAAGGAGGCCGAGATCCAGTCAGTGCGCGAGTCGAGCCGGACCAGTCGTGAGACATTTTTTACCAAAGAAAAGCTGTGGCGAGAAAAGGATCGCCAGTTAAACGTACTCAAAGACAGTTTGAACGAAGTCAAAGTCCGTCTCGCTCGAGTAGAAGTGCGCGAGGAGGACCTGGTCAATCTCGTCCGCGAAGAACTCTCGATGAGTGTCGACGATCTCCGGCATGACGGGACCGAGGTAGAGCGTGACAAGCTCGAACGCGAGATCGCTCGGCTCAAGGTGGAGGTGGAGCATATCGGCACTATCGACCCGCTCGTGGTCGAGGAATATCGTGAGACCGAAGACCGCTATGCGTTTTTGACTCGGGAGTCCGCCGATCTCAATCATGCTATCGAGTCACTCCGTGTCGTCGTCAAAGAAATGGATCAGAAAATTGACGGCGTATTTGAGGAGGCGTTCAAGGAGATTCGTCACAAATTTGAAGAATATTTCAAGATTATCTTTGGGGGAGGCAAGGCCGAACTCTCGATGGTCAAGATCCGTCGCCGTGTCCGTCAGGGCGATGATGATGCTGAGTCCAGTGATGAGGAGGATGAGACTGTGCCCGAAGAAGTCGGTATCGAGATTTTTGCTTGCCCTCCTGGCAAGAAAATTACCAACCTCTCGATGCTCTCCGGTGGCGAACGCTCGCTTACCTCACTCGCGCTCCTCTTTGCGATCATCTCGTACAATCCGCCTCCGTTTGCCGTGCTCGATGAGGTCGAGGCCGCCCTCGACGAAGCCAACTCGCGGAGGTTTAGTAAGATGCTTCAGGAGCTCTCGGATCATACCCAGTTCATCGCGATCACACACAACCGCCAAACCATGGAACAGGCCGCACTTCTCTATGGCGTCACCATGGGAGCCGATGGTGTCTCCCAGCTCCTCTCCATCCGCCTCGACCAAATAGGTGATGGTGGCAAAGTAGTAAAGTAGAACACTTGACCCCGCCCACCCGGCGGGGTTTTGTATAATTTGACAGTGGTGGTATACTTTTTGCATAAGGAACTGCATATTCATAAAAACTTAACTTTTTCATACAAGAGTATGTCAAAGAGAATAGTGGGGATGCTCATTGCTCTGAGCGTGTTGATACCTTTCTCGAGCGCTTCCGCTAGTGACCCATGGACGGACTATGAAAATTACACCGTCATCGACGAGGACACGACGTGGAGTGGACACCTCACTCGCGCCGACATGCCCAAGGATACCGTGGTGGTCAATGGCGCGACGCTCACTATCCTCCCTGGTACACAGGTGGAAGTAGGGATGCTCTCGGTCTACGATGGTCGCATCGTAGCTCTGGGTACGGCCACAGAGCCCATCCGTTTCACCAAGCAAGCCCCTGACCTTTCCAATTTGCCCGCAGACTACGCTCCCTATGACCGGGAGTGTTATTTTTTTCCTGAGGTAGGCATGATCGAATTCGCGACGTATGTCGAAGCAACCACTGAGCCCTCAGTCTTCCGTCACGTTACTTTTGAGGGTATGGGGACATCCGAATGGGTAGGGAGTGACAACTGTCCTTGGAACATGGGGATGAGGAATCCTGTCCGTGATTGGTTCATCCGAACGGCCCATGCCTCCGAGCGTCGGTTCGTGGAGTATCCTGCTCTGAGAGTTGATGGCGGTAAGCTCCAGTTAGAAAGCGTGTCGTTCCGAAACAATGCTCATGCTGATATTGAGGCCAATCACTACTTTGGCAATGATTGGGAAACGTACGATTTTCTACACGTGATAGATTCCAACTTCGAAGGTAACACCGTTGGTAGAGCCGTCATCTCATATATGTTCTACGACGAGGGCATGACACATAACCGATCGGGTGCCGTTCTCCTGCGGAACAACTGGTACGGTGATGCGAGTGGACCGACGACCGCGAGTAATCCCGGTGGCACGGGGGAGCAGTTGATTGGTGATTTTGAGCTCGACGGTTGGAGTGTCACTCCATTTTCTTCAGCCTGCACGACAGATTGTTTCTCGAATGTCCTCTTTCTCCCAGGACTGGAAGCAAGCCGATTGTATGATGACCAAAATTCATCATGTGTCGCAGACAAAGTAGATCCGAAGCGAGCTTGGGAACCTAGTTGCAACAACGATGCCCGCAAACTCTATCTCGATGCGTCAGGGAAGAGTATTGATCCCGACATTCATACCAAAGAGGGGGACGTGTTGGATGAGACCCCTACGGGAGCCAATATCTACCAGTCTTTTCTTGAAAAACTGGAAAGAATGAAGAGTACCGATCATCTTATTAATGATTGGCAAGCGGTGGCGTATGATTGGCGACTTTCTTTGGATGATATTCTGGATGATGGAACTGTGGCTCAGCGACTTCGTGAGTTAGCAGACACTTCAAAGTCAGGAAAAGTGACGATCGTGGCCCATTCCAATGGTGGTCTCTTGGCCAAGGCATTGATGCAAAAAATTGGTGATACAGAAGCGGGGAATCTCGTCGACAAGATAGTTTTTGTGGCAGTGCCTCAGGTGGGTACCCCTGCTGCCGTTGCCGGGTTGCTTCATGGGTACAAGCAAAATTTCTTCCCCGTTCTAGATACTCCCACGGCGCGGGGGCTGGCAGAAAATATGCCAGGAGCCTATCAGCTCCTTCCAACAGATCAGTATTTTTCTTCAGTCGAGACTCCAGTAGCGACCTTTGATACTGATGGTTCATTAGAATGGCATCAGCGCTATGCTGACACGGTGGATTCCCAGGGAAAGCTCCATGATTTCTTGTCAGATACATTTCGGCGAGTCACTGCGACCAACACTGATACCGAGACATTGGCCGATTTGAATGAGTCACTTTTGAATCACGCGGAGCAACTTCATGATGATCTGGATACCTGGGTCGCTCCGGCTGGCGTGCGGGTGGTGCAGATAGCCGGATGGGGGGTGCCAAGCACGCTCAGTAGTACAGCATACACACCGGAGAAGAGGGAGCTGTGCGATGATTTGCTGTGTCAATCAAATATCGAATTGCTGGAGCCAAAGCACAAATTTACTATCGATGGTGATGGGACCGTCGTGACGCCGAGCGCTCTCTGGATGAGTGGCGTGGAACGGTATTGGGTGGATTTAAAAAAATATACCACAGATCATAAACTCGAAACATTATTTGGATTGCTGGGGATCGAGCATGCTAACGTGTTAGAAATTCCTCAGCTGCGTACGTTTCTTGCCGATCTCATTACTGGTACGACGAAGCCACTTTCGGAGTATACGTATTTTTCGACTGATGCGCCGGCTTCGACTGATAAGCGACTGCAGTATTCACTCCATTCTCCACTGACGCTCAGTCTCCATGATGATGAAGGGCGGCACACGGGGGTTTCTCCAACTGGCGAGATAGAAGAACAAATCCCTGGGACGTACTACAAACAGTTTGGCGAGGTGAAGTATATATTTGCTGATGCAGGGTCTGCCGGACACATCGTGCTTGATGGGTACGAGACAGGGAACTTCACTTTTGTGGTAGAGGAACTGGAGGGTGATACATCACTGGGGAAGGTGACTTTCCGAGATATGCCCACTACGCCCGAAACAAGGGTGACGTTTGATGTACCGAGTGACCTAGCCAGTGCTTCGCACCTGCGGATCGATCGTGATGGTGATGGGACGACTGATATCGACCTAGCACCCAAGATTGGTGAAATTGTGACGTATGATTCGACTGCTCCAGTGACGACGGCTGTTGTGACGGGCACACAGGGAACGAATGCTTGGCATGCAAGCGATGTGACGGTGACACTGACTGCTACCGATGAGGGGAGCGGGGTGGAACATACGGAGTACTCACTGGACGGTACTACGTGGCATGTCTATGGTGGACCTGTCACGCTCTCGACTGAGGGCGCGACGACACTCAGCTACTTTTCTACTGACCAGGCTGGTAACCAAGAAGAGAAGAAAACTGAGACGATACGAATAGACAAAACCGCTCCGGAGGGCAAGATCGTGTTTAATCCTACGACGCAGAAGCTCGATATCACTGGTACCGACAATCTTGGTGGCACGGTCACTGTGGCTATCATCGAACAAAAGAAGGATTTGGTCGCAACCAACGCCAAACTGAAGAAAATCAAACCCTGGTTTGAGCGCTGGCTCAAGCGCCACAAAAAGAACTTGCCAGATATGCTCGCGACACTGACGGACGAGGCAGGTCATACGACCAGTATCAGTTTCGAGAAAACGCGGGATCGCCAGGGCTATGTCTTTGTCAGAGTCCGCTCTCTCGGCTATGATGACAATGAGACAGTCCTTACTGAAGCCTTGGCTCAGTACCAGTGGCAGGTAGACAAGAGTGCCAAGTATCGGAAACTGGCGAGCTCTCTCAAAGCAGGTAATGCTCGTCTCGAGTCACGCTACATACCACGGACCGATGAGACCTGGATCATGGAGCGGCCACAGGATCTCGGTGATGATGAGCGAGATTATGACAGTGATCGACCAGTCAAGAAAAAACTACCGGGTATGGTGGTACCGTATATGCAAACAACAATGGGGATAGTCGAGGTAAAGTATTAATATAAATATATGACGAAGAAAAGAGTACTGATTGTGGCAGGAATAGTAGCTGTAGTACCAATAATTTTGGAGTACTTAGGAACTTATAACGTATGTGATTTTGTATTGATGAATGGACACCAGGGCAGCTGTCCTTTTGTGATGTCTGGTATGGAATTAGTTCTCTTCCCAACGATTCCTCTTTTTCTTTTCTCTCTCATCACGTACAAAATGTCAGAAGGGGTATTTCAGGCTTGGTGGCGGTTCGCCCGTGTCTTTGTTCCGCTGGCGATGTTCCTCATCCTTATTACGCCAGCCAATACCCACAACTGGATGTTTCCTGTTACCAAGGGTACAGTCGCTGTCGCCCTCTCAGGACTTTTTGTTCTCACTTCCCTCATCCGAATTATTATCACTCACCGGAGGCTTAAGCAGGGGAATATGTAGGAATTATTGGGAAAACGCTCTATGAAAAAGTTATCAAACAAGGGGGTAGCCATCTATCAGGCCAAGTCTGGAGCGATTGAGCTTAAGGGTGATTTTACTCGTGAGACTCTCTGGGCGACCCAGGCTCAGATAGCCGGCGCTTTTGATGTTGATGTTCGTACAATCAATGAGCATATTAAAAATATATATAAGTCAGACGAATTGAGTGAAAAGTCAACTATCCGGAAATTCCGGATAGTTCAAAAAGAAGGAAAGCGTGAAATAGAACGCGAAATCAATCACTACAATCTAGATCTCATACTATCCGTTGGATACAGGGTCAATAGTAAGCGAGCCACTCAGTTCCGGCAGTGGGCGACCAAGACTCTTCGCGCCCATATCGTGGATGGCTATACGATTAACCGTACCCGTGTTGGCAAGAATTACGACGCTTTTATGAAGGCGGTAGCCGATGTGCGGGCGCTGCTCCCCACGGGGATGCAGAGTGATACCGGGAGTATCCTCGAACTGGTACGCATGTTTGCTGATACCTGGATGTCGCTCGATGCCTACGACAAAGAAACACTCGATATCCGCAAGCCAACCAAGAAGAAAGTAGCCCTGACCGGAGCCAAGCTTGCGGAGAGTGTTGCCGTGCTGAAAAAGGAACTCATCCACAAAGGCGAAGCCACCGACCTCTTTGCTACGGAACGAAATCGAAACGCTCTGGAGGGGATAGTCGGCAACGTCATGCAGGCCTTTGCTGGAGCCGATGTCTACCCAAGCGTCGAGTCCAAGGCGGCCCATCTCCTCTATTTTATTGTGAAGAATCATCCCTTTATCGATGGGAACAAGAGGACAGGTGCGTACTCGTTTGTCTGGTTTCTCAGTCGGGCCAAGGTACTCGATACCAGGCGACTCACCCCAGAGGCACTTACGGCCCTGACGCTCCTCATCGCCGAGAGCAATCCTCGCGACAAAGACAAGCTCATCGGGCTCGTGATGATGCTGATCAGCAAAAAGTAGCCAAAACCGGCCTAGAGCTGGTTTTTGCTTGTTTTGGAGGGTTTACCCCGTTAAATTGTCCGCATTTAACCGGGGTGGTAGAATATACGTAAGGAGTTACGTAACAGGGTACGTACTAGGTAAGTCGTAAATGGATGGTCTATGACCAAAAAAACAGGAGACAAAAGCGTGCGGAAGCTGACCAAACTCGGGGGAAAGTCGATTGGTCTCACTCTCCCCATCGAACTCGTTCGTGAGCTCGGGTGGAAGGAAAAACAAAAGGTGACTGTGAAGCGAGTCCGAGGGGGATTGGTAATCCGGGATTGGAAGGAATAGTATTTTAGCATATGTCTCGCATCAAGGGTGTTTCGAAAGTTGATATGCCTCGGGAAAAGCTCGAGAAATATGGTCCGGAAAAATTGACGGACAGTGAATTGTTGGCGCTGTTGCTCGGGTCCGGAATTAAAGGACTGAATGTCTTGCAACTGGCTAAGAAAATCCTGAAGCTCATTGAAAAGATGGGAGTAGAAAAAGTGACACTCGAAATGTTGTTCGAAGAAAAAGGTCTAGGAAAAGCCAAGGCATCACAAATCATTGCTATCCTCGCCCTAGGGAAAAGGTTGCAAAGCAAGGAAAAACCGGAAATTCTGACGCCTCAGGATGTTTGGAAACTATGCGCGGATTTTCGAGAGTCCAAAAGAGAGCATTTCGCAGCCTTTTATCTTGATACGCAGGGGAAGGTCATCGATCGGCAGATTATCTCTATCGGTACGCTTGATGCCAGCTTGGTCCATCCGCGCGAGGTCTTCGAGCCGGCTGTTTCTCTCCGTGCTGCCAGCATCATTGTCGCTCACAATCATCCTTCTGGAAATTTAGAACCATCAAGAGAAGATATTGAGATAACCAAGCAGCTGGTAGAAGCCGGAAAAATCCTGAATATCCAGATCATTGATCATGTTATCATCACGAAGATTGGCTTTACAAGCACCAAAAAGAAGGGCATTATTTCATGAGATCCCCTATGAACAAGAAAGAGCTGACAGAACAGGACATTTGCTCGAAATTTATTCTCCCAGCAGTGACATCTGCGGGGTGGAGCTTGCAGTCCCAGATTCGTGAGCAGTATTCTTTTACGGCAGGACGCATTATTGTTCGTGGCAATACGATTGCGCGCGGAGACCGTAAGCGTGCTGATTTTATTCTTTTTCAAAAGCCCAACACTCCTCTTGCTCTCATCGAAGCCAAGGATAATAAGCATTCCGTCGGCTCTGGTATGCAACAGGCGCTTGAGTATGCTGAGGCCTTGGATATTCCATTTGTCTATAGTTCAAATGGTGATGCATTTCTTGAACATGTTTTGCTTCCGAGTGCTGATCCTATAGAGCGAGAGATACCAATGGATCAATTTCCTTCTCCTGAAGAACTCGCTCGGCGTTACCGGGAGCTTAAAGGTATTACCTCAGAGGTAGAAGCTGTTTTTGAACAAGAGTACTTCCAAGAACTTGGAGGTAAAGAACCTCGTTATTTCCAGAGAGTTGCTATTAATCGTGCTGTTGAAGCTATAGCAAGGGGACAGAAACGTATCCTTCTTGTGATGGCAACCGGAACAGGAAAGACCTTTACTGCCTTTCAGATCATCTGGCGTTTGTGGAAATCCAAAACGAAGAAGCGAATCCTTTTCCTTGTAGACCGAAATATCCTTGCCGATCAGGCAATGATTAATGATTTCAAATATTTTGGTGATAAGATGGTAAAGATTCAAAATCGTTCTGTTGATAAAGCATACGAAATCTATCTGGCCCTCTATCAAGGAATTACTGGCATCGAAGAAGAAAAAAACATCTTCAAACAGTTTTCTCCCGATTTTTTTGATCTTATAGTTGTAGATGAGTGTCATCGTGGCAGTGCGCGCGAAAATGCCCTGTGGCACGATGTTCTTGATTATTACAAGAATGCCACACAGATCGGATTGACCGCTACACCTAAAGAGACGAAAGATATCTCCACGCAGCACTATTTTGGTGATCCGATTTATACATACTCACTTAAACAGGGGATTGATGATGGATTTCTTGCACCATACAAGGTTGTGCGATTTACAATTGACCGCGACGTCGAAGGCTACCGTCCCGAAGAAGGGAAGACGGATATGTATGGCAATGAAGTCCCAGATCGTATTTACAATCGTAAAGACTTCGATCGAGAAATCGTCATTGATGATCGGACGAAGCTGGTAGCTCGAAAAGTCTCTGAATACCTCAAGGCCACTGATCGAATGCAGAAAACCATTATCTTTTGCGTCGACATCGACCATGCTGAACGAATGCGGCAGGCTCTCGTGAATGAGAACCCTGACAAAGTATCCGAGAATCGTCGCTACACCGTCCGTATCACAGGTGAAAATCCCGAAGCACCCAAGGAACTTGATCATTTTATAGACCCAGAAAGTCTGTATCCAGTTATTGTGACAACATCCAAGCTCATGACTACGGGTGTAGATGCACAAACCTGCAAAGTGATCGTGCTCGATACGAATATCCAGTCTATGACTGAATTCAAACAAATTATCGGTCGCGGTACTCGTGTCCGGGAGGATTATGGGAAGCTTTTCTTTACTATTCTTGATTTCCGTGGAGTGACGGAGTTTTTTGCTGATCCTGATTTCGATGGTGATCCAGTGGTTATATATCAACCAAAAGGTAATGACTCTCCAGTGCCGCCGGAAGAGATGGATGATACAGAAAACGCTGACGGGATTACGGAGGATAATATTATCTATGGAGGTATGTCAGATGGGAAGCCAGGGATGGTACATGAGCCCAGACAGAAGTATTATGTAAAAGATGTCCCGGTAGAAGTGATCAACAAGCGTGTGCAGTATATTGGCGAAGATGGGATGCTTATAACCGAATCGCTTGAGGACTACACAAAAAAGAATATTCTTGCCCAGTATAGATCGTTGGATGATTTTCTTACCGCCTGGAGTCATACAGACAAGAAAGATGTGATCCTTGAAGAATTAGCACGACGAGGAGTATTTCTAGAAGCGCTCGAGGAGGAGGTCGGAAAGAGCTTTGATCCGTTTGATCTTATTTGTCATGTTGCCTATGGTAAGCCACCGCTGACGCGTGCGGAACGAGTTAATAATGTACGTAAGCGAGATTATTTCACTGAATACGAAGGTCGAGCCAGAGAGGTGATTGACGCGCTCCTTGAGAAATATGCTGATCAAGGAATTACCGCGATTGATGATATTGGAGATTTAGGCGTAGTGCCGTTTATTCATATTGGTACACCAGTCGAAATTGTTAATGTCTTTGGTGGTCGTGAACAGTATCTCGAAGTAGTCAAAAAAATCCAAAAAGAAATTTATACATAAGATATGTCTCTTCAAGCAGCAGTCAAATCTATTCGGGATATCATGTGGAAAGATGAGGGTGTTGATGGTGATGCTCAGCGTCTTTCTCAGCTTGTGTGGATGCTGTTTCTCAAGATTATTGATGATCGAGAGAAACAGTCAGAGCTTGAAAACAGTCGTTATCGTTCATCAATCCCAGAAAAGCTTCGCTGGCGAAACTGGGCCGCCAATGCCGAAGGGATTACAGGGGATGAGCTGCTTGATTTTGTGAATAATGAGTTGTTTCGACAACTCAAAGATCTCAAAGTTCATCCAGAGGATTGGCTCGGATTGATTATCAAAGAAGTGTTCAACGATACCTTTAACTACATGAAGTCGGGGACGCTTATTCGTCAGGTTATCAACAAAATAAATGAAATTGACTTTAATAAAAAAGAAGACCGGCATTACTTTAACGAAATCTATGAACAGCTTCTGAAAAGTCTGCAGAGTGCTGGGAGTTATGGCGAGTACTATACCCCGCGTGCTTTGACGAGCTTTGTGGTTGAGATGGTAAATCCAAAGTTGGGTGAAATTATTCTTGACCCTGCCTGTGGAACAGGTGGATTTTTGGTCAATACCTTGGAGTACATTGCGGAACATGAGGTCAAAACACAGAAAGACAAGCAACGTCTCGAACGTTCAATTCGGGGCATTGAACTCAAGCAGTTGCCTTATACGCTCGCTCTCACTAATTTGATTTTGCATAGCGTAGATATTCCAGAACAGATCACTCGTGGCGATGCTCTTTCAAAACCACTGCGTGAATATGGCCCAAAAGATCGTGTGGATGTTATCGTAGCCAACCCTCCCTTCGGTGGATCAGTCAAAGATGGTACTACCGGGAATTTTCCGCACGAGTTTCGTACTCGTGAAACAGCCGATCTCTTTCTTGTGCTATTCATTCATTTGCTCAAGCCAACGGGACGAGCGGGTATTGTGCTGCCGGATGGCACGCTGTTCGGCGAGGGGGTCAAGTCTGCTATTAAACAGAAGCTGCTTTCGGAATGTAACCTCCATACCATTATCCGACTTCCACAAGGGGTATTTAGTCCGTATGCTGGGGTGAACACCAATCTTCTTTTCTTTGAAAAGGGAAATCCAACCAAGGAAATTTGGTACTATGATATGCCGCTTCCTGAAGGGATGAAGCAGTATACCAAGAATCGTGGCATTCGTGATGAAGAATTTGACCCCGTGCGCAAGTGGTGGAAGAAGCGCACACAAAACGAGCATGCGTGGAAGGTTTCGATCAAGGATATCGAAGCGCGGAATTATAATCTGGACTTCAAAAACCCAAGCAATAGCGGCACCATTGAACACGAGGATCCAAAAGAAATTCTCGCAGGGATTTTGAAGATGGAGAAGGAGATTGAGAAGATATTGGGAGAAATCAAGAAAGAGATATGAAAATAATAAAGAAAATAGAGGTAAAGCATTTCAGATCTGTCTTTGAGCAGACGGTTGAAGAATTGAGTCATCTTAACGTATTTGGAGGGCAGAATGATAGTGGAAAGTCGAATATTTTGAAGTCATTGAATTTGTTTTTTAACAATCAGACCTCATTCTTAGAGGGGTTTGATTTTCAAGCTGATTTCTCTATGTATTCAAAGGTTAAGGCAAGAGAGAGCAAGAAGGGTAGGCAGTATATTTCAATAAAAATCTTTTTTGATGCTTCAGAGATAAAAGGGAAAACCGGATTAAGGAAATTAGCTGAGACCAATGAGGCCAGTGGTGGTCTGTGGATTGAAAGAAAATGGTGGGCGTATAGTGAGGACGGTTCATATGAACAAACTCTTCCTAGTTATATAACTACGGCAGATCAGGGCATAAAACGTTCATTTTCAGTTTTCCTTCAGTCAATAAAATTCGTCTATATACCAGCATTTAAGAGTGAGGAGGTATTTTCGTATATTTTAAGATTATCAGCAAAAAATGAAGGCCTTTTTTTAAGTTCTAATGCGAAAAATGAACTAGACAGCAATATTGTTAAAACTACCCAAGAATTTTCCAAAGATTTTTCGGACGTTACTGGGATTCAAACAACGATTACATTACCAATTTCCCTTGAGTCGTTTTGGTCGAGCCTGGAAGTGAATAGTCAATTTGAAGGAACGCCTGGCGTGATTCAACGTGGTGATGCGAAGGATTATCAAATAAAGTTTACATCAAGAGGAGAGGGAATCAAGAGTCTTTTTATTCCGGTAGTCCTTGGATGGCTGTCTAGGAAAGCGAGTAGTAGTTACTGGATTTGGGGCATTGATGAGCCGGAGAATGCGCTTGAAGCACTTAGAGCGGACAATTTATTTAGTAAGTTCTTTGAATATGCGTCGTATGCTCAGATTTTTGTCTCTACGCATTCACCGTCTTTTATTTTCCCTCAAGAAGACGGATATGATAGAGGGAGCATCGATAGTATTTGTCGAGTATTTATTACCAAGCAAGATATTCCTGGCTCGACGACATTCGAGTTTATTAACGAGAGAACAGATGAACTTGAAAATTTATTTGGTTATGATTATGGTTCATTTTTACGTGTCCAAAAGGACTATTCTTTGAGTATTAAGAAGCAAGATGATCTTAAGAAAGAAATAGAAGAACTTCGTAAGTTAAACCTACCAGTATTATTTGTTGAGGGGAAAACAGATAAGAAAATTTTGGAAAATGCATGGAAGAAACTTTATCCTAAAAAATTACAACCTTTTTCGATTTTTGATCAAGGTAATGCTCAGCAAGTCTCTTTAGCACTTGAGAACTCGAATGTCTTTAGAAGGGATGTTATTTTTGGTTTATTCGACTTTGATTCTGAAGGTTATCAAAGGTGGAACGGATTAGAGTCACACGGCTACTCTTTGGACTCTTCAAGTTCTCCGGAGTCTTGTCTGGTACGGAAAAGAAATGGCAAGAAGCATTTTGCGTTGCTATTACCAGTTCCAGTCAGTGGGAATATACGTGATCAAGTGATTAATCCGAGTAGTAAGAGGCATTATCAGGATCGTTCGAAATTGACTATGGAGCTTATGTTGCATAATGTTGTTAGTCTCGGAAGTCATTTTGAGACCGTAAGTACGCCAGGAAATGGCCAGGAGGTTAGATTTAAAGGCGATAAGATGAGTTTCGCGAATAGTACCGCGAAGTTAACTAAGAGAGATTTCCAAAATTTTAAGCAGTTATTTACTACAGTTGAGGATCTAAGCAAGTAAATCATGATTTGGCCAACAAAAAAATTAGGAGAAGTATGTGAAGTGATTGGTGGCGGAACACCAAAAACCGGCGTTTCTCGGTATTGGTCTGGGGATATTGTTTGGATTACGCCAAAAGATTTAGGAAAGCTAAAGGGCAATGATATCTATGATTCCTGTAAAAAGATTTCGAGTGAGGGCTTGAAGGAGTCATCTGCGAGACTCTTGCCAAAGGGTACGGTAGTTCTTTCATCGCGTGCGCCGATAGGATATGTATCTATTGCAGGCGTTCCATTGGCTACAAATCAGGGATGTAGGAGTTTCATTTGTGATGACAGAAAGATCTATAACAAATTTCTTTATTACTATTTGGTGACTAAGCGAGAATACTTAGATCAGCTCGGCGGAGGGTCCACCTTCAGGGAAGTTTCAGGATCAAAGTTGAAAGAAGTTGAAATTCCGCTCCCGCCGCTTACAGAGCAAAAAAAGATCGTAGCGAAATTGGAGAAAATGTTGGCGAAAATAAAAGAGGCAAAGCGACTTTGCGCAGAAGCTCGCGCCGCTACCCAATCCCTGTTTTCGGCCGAGCTTCATAAAATATTCGAAGAAGGAAAGAAAAAGGGCTGGGAAGAAAAGATGATTGATGAAATAGCTGGCACTGTTCAGTATGGTTATACTGCTTCCGCTCGTGAAAAAGGGAGCGCACGACTTCTTCGTATCACAGACATTCAAAATGGTGGTGTAAGCTGGGAGTCTGTTCCTTTTTGTGAATGTGAAGATTTGGGGAAATACAAGCTTTATGATGGCGATATTGTATTTGCTAGAACCGGCGCTACGGTTGGTAAAAGCTATCTTATAAATAATCCTCCAGAGAATGCAATTTTTGCTTCATATCTCATACGTGTTGGCACAGACCGCAAGCAGTGTTCACCAGAACTTCTATACTATTTTTTTCAATCAATGGATTATTGGGATCAAATTACAGAGCATGCTGTAGGTGGAGCGCAACCAAATGTGAACGGTTCGAAGTTAAAAAAAGTTAAGATTTTTCTTCCATCTCTTGTTGAGCAAGAGAAGATTGTTACACGATTGGATAAACTTTCGGCTAAGCTGAAAAAACTTGAAGAACACCAAAAATCCACAGCCCTCGACCTCGCTCGCCTCGAACAGGCTATACTGCAAAAAGCATTCAGTAGAGATAATTTATTATAGGAATAAGATATGTCCATTCCAAAGTTTGACGAAACATTTGTTCCAATTCTTGAAGTTTTGGCGGATAGTCAACCAGCTCGGCGAGCTGACTTGGGATTGAAACTTCTTGAAACGAAGCGATTTGTTCTATCTCCAGAGGAAGAGAAAATGGAGACAGCGAGCGGTGTGAATTTGTATGCGAATAGAGTTGGTTGGGGGTCAGCTTATTTGAAGCAGGGGAAATTTATCATGTCGCCCGAGCGAGGCTCTATACAGATTACAGAAAAAGGTAAACAGTTGCTTGAGAGCGGTAAAGGGCTAATGCTTTCAGAGCTTCGCCGAGACCCAGACTTTTTAGCGCATCAAAAGAAGATTTCAATTGAGCGAGATAGTGAAAAAGCTCTAGAATCAGGAAGTGTCACACCGCAAGACATGATTGATCTTGGATTCCAAAGTATTACTGAGGCAGTAAAACAGGAACTGCATGAGAAGCTTGTCACAGTGAATCCGTATTTCTTTGAAAAGATTGTTTTACAGCTTTTTCAAAAAATGGGATATGGGGATTTTCTTGAAACACCAAAGTCGGGGGATGGCGGTATTGACGGAATTATTAACCAGGACCAGTTGGGTGTTGAAAAGATATATATCCAGGCCAAGCGGTATGCCGATGGCAACAAAGTCCGAGAGCCACTCATCCGGAACTTTATTGGTGCGATGGCGGGAGATACCAATAAGGGTATCTTTGTGACCACTTCAGAGTTTGATGATGGCGCCATCAAGAAGGCGCGTGAAGCAATGCATAAAATTATTCTGATCGATGGCGAAAAGTTGGTTGATTTGATGGTGCGTTACAATGTCGGTGTTCAAATCAAAACAACATATGAAGTTAAGCAGGTAGACGAAGATTTCTTTGAGGAAAATTAAACAAAGAATTACGTAACTAATTACGTAATTAATCCGCAGAGTGTATGAATAAACAGTCACTCATCTCATTTCTCAAGGGAACCGGTCCGGATAGCCAGGGGAGACTTCATGCCGATATCTTGAATTTTTCTGATGAAGAACTGGAAGAGGTTCATGACTATATCCAGTGGCTGTTTCCGCTTCGCGAGAAGAGCATGGCTGTGCCGGGCTCGCCAGTAGTGGAGAGTGAAGACATGGCGAAGCTACTGAGAGCTGATGTGCGTGTGCAAGAGAATATGCGAATGGCACTCGATCGAATGAAGCGTTTCTATACTGACAATGACCATTGGCTCGAGCAGGGGGATCACAACCACCTGCGTATCACCCGCATCCTCAAGTCGCTTTGTCTCCTTGGCTTGCGAGACGAGGCCATTAAATTTCATAACTTCATCCTCCAAAGAGTCGAATCCGCCCAGCCTGTGACACGAGAATCACTTGCCTACTGGGAGAAGAGTGTTTCGGAAAGGAAACAATTTTAAGATAGAGAACGCGTATGAGACAAGGGGGATATACTGACCATTCCTTCTTGTTTTACTATGTATTGACTGATGGCGCATTTTGTGCCATCATATTATGTTCATTTGTGAGCATCCCGCTCATATCAACCAGGAGGAAATGAACATGCTGAAGGAACTGCATCTGATGGCGCGCGTGATTTACACCGCGGTCATCGTTCTGCTCTTTTCCGTCCATAGCGGATTCAGCTTCACGACGTGCTTCATGGGCATCGGCTGGATCATCTTCGGGATGAGCTTCCTGTTTCAGTACTACGTGCTTCACCTCCTGCTGAAGCAGAGTGGTGCAACCCCACGACGTAGGCTCTACATCCTGATCGGCTGGTTCGTGGTGTCGATGGCCGGCATGTCGTTTGCTGGGTACATGACACCTTCCCTGAATGATTTGTTCATGTTCGAAAGCGACAAAGAGTTTGTCCACAAGGTGGCGCTCTGGGGGGGTATCTATGCCGCCTTCGGATCGAACTTCGTTGCCATGACGTGTGCAAGGCGTGCGTTCAGTCGACATGGCGGCTTGGGCTGAAGGGCGGCGTCCAACCGGCGGGAACTCCCGCATACCAAGGCTACTTGGTTTCGACCAGGTAGCCTTTTTCTTTTTTTAGATCGGGCCGAGGTTGGCATTATAGTATAGAATATAACAGTGAACTAATTTGACTATTCTAACACCTCGATCAAAAATTAGATCGTTAACTGTTCATATGGAAGCCTATGCCAATTCCGACCAATGGTTACTCTAAAGAAATGCTCGAACTACTTGATATTTACTATAAAACAGGTATCTGGAGGAAGTATAATTGGTATGATTTTTTAGAGGAATTAAAGAAGATTCTTTTAAAGTAAAAATCAAAAGAGAACAATTTTCTTTTGATCATGCATGAGCATTTGTTTGTTTTTCAGAAGGTATAATTACGTAATTAATTACGTAATTAATATTTGGAGATATGTTAAAACTATGATCAAAAAGTATTTCTATATCGGGGCGTTTGGGTTCTCGGGGGATTATATGAGGACACCTTGAAGTAGGGGAAATTAAAGAGAGAACGTCTTTCGACCTCCTCTCTTCATGTTTTTGTTTTCATTTTTTTGGCAATGGACGAAGTTTATCTCCGGCTTTTGGGAGCGCGCTGTGAAAGTGCGCTTCCGGCCGCTTTCTTTGAGTCACGGCCGGTACGGCCATCACGCAGGACGCGACTTGCTGCCTTCGCTGCACTCGTGCTTGTTTTTCGGTTTCCAGACATAGTCTTTTCTTGTTGTTTTGATTAGCCAGGCTCGACGTCGGGAGGGGATTCCTCCGCCTGACACCACTAGAATAATTCAAAGCGATTGTCATGTCAATAGGTGTTGACAATGCTTACATAATTATACAGATGCGTTGACAAAAGTATGGTAAAGTGATAGAAAGGGTGGTAATATTGAACTAGAATTAAAGCTACAAATATGGCTACTTTCACCGATATCAGGGGGATGCGCGAGCAGTATGGGATGTCCCAGGCTGAACTGGCCAAGCGTCTCGAGATGTCGCGACCTACTTTGATCAAAGTTGAGAAGGGAGAACGTCTGTTATCTCGAGATGAGGAAGAGAAAATAGCGAAGATTTTTGATATGGCTGAGGGGCACCCATCTGGTCCGTCTGACGATGTACGTATCAGCATTCCCCAAAAGAATGTCGAGAAGTTCAAGCAGATATTTCTCTATGTGCTGGAAAAGACGGCCGGCAGGCCCAATGTCGGTATGACGGTGCTCTACAAACTTCTCTATTTTATTGATTTTGATTACTTTGAAAAGTACGAAGAGCAACTGATGGGTCTGACGTATATCAAGAACCATCATGGTCCGACACCTCGTGAATTTGTGAGGGTAGTCGAAGAGATGAAAGAGGTCGGCGAGATTGAAGAGGTGAAAAGTAGGTATTTTACGTTTGAGCAGCGTAAGTTCCTGCCTCATCAGCATGCCGATCTGAGCAGTTTGTCTGCTCAAGAGATTGCCATGGTCGACAGCGTGTTGGCGCGTTATGCGGACAAGAGTGCTACGGAACTCTCCGCTTTGTCCCATGAGGACACTCCCTGGATTGCCGCTGAAGACGGGAAGGATATCGAGTACGATCACGTATTTTATCGTCCAGAAAAACTGTCTGTGAAGCAGTATGAAGCACTGTAACTCCCAGCTCACGGACATATGAAATTCCAGTATTTCCCGAAATTTTCCAGGGAACTGAAACGATTCACTAAAAAATACCGGTCTTTGCCGGAAGATTTATCCAAGTTACAGGCAGTATTACGGGCGTTGCCGGAGGGGAGTGGGCAAAAACATTGGAACAGGCTCCATGCGTCCGACGATGGGTTGGTGATTATTTTCAAGGTTCGACTAGCTTGTGCTTCTCTCAAGGGGCAGTCCCTCTTCCGAGTTATTTATGCCTACAACAAAAAGAATGAAGAGGTTGTGCTCATTGATTTCATCGAGCTCTACTACAAAGGAGAAAAGGCGAATGAAGATAGAGGGCTGATACAAGATTACCTGGATGCCATAGAGTAACCAGAATTACGTAATTCGGTACGTAACAAAAGCGATATCAAAACTGTGGTCAAAAAATATTTCTATATCGGGGCGTTTGGGTTCTTGGGGTGGCTCCTGTCGATGCTCGTCCATGCGGGGATCGAGATACCGACCCTCGGGTGGATCACGGGGGAGGTGGGGCACTATGGCGACAACTGGGTGTGGCGTCACTGGAGTGTACTCCATGGGACCGTCGGGCTCCTCCTCTCGCTCAGTGGGGTGGTCCTGGGACTCTCACTCGGCCAGCGATTCTGGCGGATCCTCTATGTCGAGAAGCGCTACGGCACGCCTCGTTTCTAGTTATGGGGTAACGGGGTTGACCCCTGTGTAATACTGACTTCGTCAGTCCGCCTTGGCGGCGGAATTACACGGGGTTGACGCACTAGGGGAAATGGGCTAGAATGGGTTTTGTATATATCTAATAGTGTTTACCCGCTATGTTGGCTATCCGTCTCAACCGTACAGGCAAGCGAAACCGCGCGTATTTCCGTGTGGTAGTTCAGGAACACACCAAGGCCCCAGGCAAGCGCCATGTGGAAATCCTCGGGAGCTATGATCCGCACAAGAAAACGACCATTTTGAAGAAAGACCGTATCCTCTATTGGATTGGCCAGGGTGCCCAGGTATCGGACGCTGTCCACAATATGCTCGTTCGTGAGAGCATCATCGAAGGCAAGAAAGTTGCCAAGAAGATGCCTCGTCCAGTAGCCAAGGAAGAGCCTGTAGCTGAAGCGGCACCGGCTGAAGAAGTAAAGGCCGAAGAAGCCGTAGTAGCCGAAGCGCCCGCTGAAGCTCCAGTAGCCGAGGTAGTGGCAGAGGCACCGAAAGCTGAGGAGACTCCAGCCGAAGAACCCAAGGCATAGCATTGACCACCGTCGCTCGCGAGCGACGTGGTTGACAGAATCACCTTTTTCGAGTACATTTGATTCACAACACAATCCGTAGACATGAGGTTTGGTTGGTTCCGGTCACATCTGAGACTAGAGAGCCCATCAGTAACATCCTCACGAGGAAAACGAAGAGTCGCCCGATGATTTCCAAAAGATAGCATCAGGAGCTCATCACATGATTTCTCAGGTCTGCGGTTCGTCCCGCAGATTTTTGTTTAATACATCTATATGCAACAGACCAAACAACAGAAGGAAGCGCTCGTCACCGAGGTTGCCGACAAGATTAAGGGATCCAAAGCCCTCGTCTTTGCCAACTTCAAGGGCGTGTCGGTGAAGAATATCACCGCCATTCGTCGCGAACTCCGCAAGAGTGGTTCGAGCTGGCAGGTGCTCAAGAAGACCCTCCTCAACATTGCCTTGAAGAACGCTGGCGTAGAGGTAGATGCCCGCGCGCTCGATGGTCAGGTCGGTGTCGCGTTTTCGCAGGATGAGGTGGCCGCTGCCAAGGTGATCGCTGATTTTCAGAAAGCCAACAAGGATGTAACGCTCACAATCGAAGGTGGAGCCCTCGGTGCCAAGTCCCTTACCACAAATGAGGTCAAGGCCCTGGCCAAACTGCCGAGCCAAGACGAACTCCGGGCCCAGCTCGTGGGGACCCTCCAGGCTCCAATCGCTGGTTTTGTCCGGACTTTGTCAGCCAATCTGTCGGGGTTGGTGCGTGTGCTTCAGGCAGTGGGCGATGCCAAGAAGTAAGTGTTCGTTCCATGGTCTTATTGTTGCATTGCTTCATTGTTGAAAAGGAAAACTTCAATTTTGACGCAGTGTAACAATAGGACAAGTAGCCATATAACAATGTAAACCATATAACCATAAAGTTATGTCAGAAGAAAAGAAGGAAGTCGTGGTGCCGGAGAAGTTTGAGAAGCTCGTCGCTGAAATCGAAAAGATGAGCGTCCTTGATCTCTCTGAGCTCGTACACGTGCTCGAAGACAAGTTTGGTGTCTCTGCTGCTGCTCCTGTCATGATGGGTGCTGCCGCTGCTGCTCCGGCCGAAGCTGCCGAAGAGAAGACCGAGTTTGATGTCGAACTCTCAGCCGCTGGTGCTCAGAAGATCAACGTCATCAAGGTGGTCCGCGAAGTGACCGGTCTCGGTCTCAAGGAAGCCAAGGATATGGTGGACGCTGCTCCAAAGGTTATCAAGGAGAAGATTGCCAAGGCCGATGCCGAAGCTATCGTCAAGAAGCTCGTCGAAGCTGGTGCCACTGCTGTTGCAAAGTAATTTGCCCACAGTTCCCAAACCCCGCCCTCTGGCGGGGTTTTCTTTTTGACAAGAAAGCAAAGAGGAGTAGTATAGAAAAGTACTAGGCTCGCCTGAGCCTCTTTTGTTTGAAGTAATATTTCACACTATGTCACTCGAAACAGTGCTGTCGTTCTTTGTGCTCATGCTCATCTCGATTGGGACGTATTTCGTTTCGAAGCGGATCCGCGTACCCTATACAGTACTTCTTGTCTTGGTTGGGTCGCTCCTCGTACCACTCACGCATATCCCACTGTTTCATTTCCTCCAGGCATTCCAGCTCACGCCGGAGCTCTTGTTTTATCTCTTCCTCCCGATTCTCATCTTTGAATCGGCCTACAACATGCGGGCCCGAGATCTGAAGCAAAATATCCGAGCCGTCTCATGGTTCTCGGTCGGGAGTCTCGTCATCTCGATGTTCTTTATTGCCGTGGTGCTCTTCTTGGTCCTCGGACTCATCGGGATGCAGGTGCCTTTTATGGCCACTCTCCTTTTTGGAGCCCTTATCTCGGCGACTGACCCGGTCGCTGTCCTCGCTCTCTTCAAAGAATTTGGTGTTCCGCGTCGCCTCGCCTTTCTGTTTGAAGGGGAGAGTTTGTTCAATGATGGGACGTCTCTCGCGGCTTTCTTGGTGGTACTCGAGATTATCCTCGCCGGCTTTTCGGGCGTGTCGACTGTCCTTGAGGGCCTCTTTACCTTCTCGACCATGGTTTTTGGCGGTATCGCTTTCGGTATCGCTATGGGATTCCTCTTTGCCAAGCTCATAGGACGTGTGGAAGACAATGAGCACATCGAGATCACCCTCACCATGCTCGTGGCTCACCTCACATTTATCCTCTCTGAAGTGCTGTCACACCACCTGGTCATCGGCGGGCAGGAGATCAAGCTCTCGGCTATCATCGCGACCGTCATGGCCTCGATGGTGATCGGGAACTATGGTCGCTCCAAGCTCTCTATCTCGACCCATCATTTTATGGAGAGTTTCTGGGGATACTTCGCGTTTCTCGTGAACTCACTCGTCTTTATCACCATGGGGTTCCTCTTTGCTAGTCTCCCGATTGAGCTCCATGTCTTTATCCTCCCGATGCTCCTCACTGTGATCGTGGTCGCCGTGGCCCGAGCCGTCTCTATCTACCCGGTCGCGTGGTGGCTCAATCGGAGTAAGAAGGAAGAGTCAATCCCGATGACCTGGCAGCACCTCTTGTCGTGGGGGAGTCTCCGTGGGGCCCTCGCCGTCGTCATGGTCCTCCTCATCCCAGACACCCTCACCATTCCGGGGTGGCAGTTTGATTTCACCGTCAAGGAGTTCATCACGGCTCTCACTATCGCCTGTATCTATTTTACCCTCTTTGTGAAGGCACTCACCATCGGCACGCTCATCCGTCGCTTCAAACTCGATGCGCTGACAGGCGTCGAGGAGGCTGGGTATCACCAGGCCAGGTCATATGTCCTCGCGTTTGGGCAGAGCAAGATCGATGACTTTTTCGACAAGCACTACATGAACGAGGAGACCCATGTGAAACTGACTCGGGAGATCGATCGGAAGCGCAAGAACGAACAAGGAGAATGTGAGAAGGCGATCGCTCATTCCGGCAATGACTTTGAGGAGGCGCTCCGCGTGTATGCTATCGGTATCGAAAAGCACTTCTTGGGACTCTTGTTTCAGTATCGCGAAGTGAGCGAGTCGGTCTACAAGCGTATCCTCACCAAACTCGATGTCCAGCTGGAGCGTGTCGAAGTCGGCGGCAACCAGATCCAGTCACTCGACGAAGCGTTTGAGCCTGATTGGTTCGAACAGTTGGCGCGTGGTGCAAGACGACTCTTTTTGATTCGTCAGGATCGTGAGACTGCTCTCCGAGAACAGTATATGTACTATCGAGCCCAAGAGATTATCGCCCGCAAGGTCGTCAAAGAATTTGATCGGCTGAAACAACATCCAATGTTTGATTCTCCAGCCTACGATGCGCTCCTCGACAAAGTGCTCTCTGCCTACCAGGTTTTTCGAGAAGATGCGTCCAATCGCAAACAGGCTCTCTTTGCTGAGCATGAGTCGGTGCTCATGCCGTTTGACCAGTCGTTTGGGAGCGAGAGTCTCCGCAAAGCATATGCGGATGGCCTCCATCACTTGACCCGCAAGAACATGTTGCCAACCAAGTTGGCCATATTGCTCGACGAGGACCTCGCCAAGCGTGAGTTTTAGTATTTGGGTGAGATTTGAGCGTGTGACTGAAGTAGAGTATACTAAAGCGAAGTGATAATCTTTTTACTTTTGTTATGGAATTTTTTGGCATCGACCTTATTTCGCTCATCAAGACCATCGGATACGTCGGCGTCTTCGGTATCGTTTTTGCCGAGACGGGGCTTTTTCTTGGATTTTTTCTCCCTGGGGATAGCCTCCTCTTTGTCGCTGGATTCCTCGCCTCTGATGACTATTTCTCCCTCCCGCTCCTCCTCGTCGGTATTTTCCTCTCGGGGGTTCTCGGGAACCTCTTTGGGTATGAGTTCGGACGCCGGATTGGTCCCAAGATATTCAGTCGTGAGGATTCACTTCTTTTCAAAAAAGCTCATGCCCTGAAGGCTCAGGCGTTTTATGACAAGCACGGTCCCAAAACCATCGTCCTCGCTCGATTTATGCCGATAGTGCGGACCTTTGCACCGATTATCGCCGGCGTGGCCAACATGCACTTTCGGACCTTCTTCATCTACAATCTCATCGGTTCGCTCCTCTGGACTCTCGGCCTCGTCCTCATGGGGTACTCCCTAGGGAGTGTCATCGACGTCGACAAGTACCTTCTCCCGATTATCCTCCTCATCGTGTTCTTGTCATTTCTCCCGGCGATCGTCGGATTTCTCAAGGAAAAGTACGGGAAAAAGGGAGATTGACCACTATCGTTACGCGAACGACGTGGTTTGACAAATATGGGCAAAAGAGTAGTATAGGGATGTTTAGAGAGGGAGGATAAGGTCTCCTTCTGACTTGTGGTTTTTCATGTATTGGTGATTTTCTTGTTTTTGTATGTATCGTCTGCTCCGAAAAATTTTGACTACTCCACGACTTACTCTCACGACGGAGGATCTCCGCGCGAACGAAGTGACTGTCCTCGGGAAAGAGGTAGAGGCCCAGGTCAAAAAGCTCTTTGGGGGATCACTCGCTATCCGCGAAGTGGCCGCCGGCTCAAGTAACGCTGAAGAACAAGAATTGACCGCTCTCGGCAACGTCTACTACGATGTCGAACGTTTCGGTATTCACTTTGTCGCGTCGCCCCGGCACGCAGATATGCTCTTTGTGACCGGTCCTGTCTCACGCAATATGGCCGAAGGGTTGCGTCGTACCTATGAGGCGATGCCGACACCTCGCTACGTGGTGGCGGTCGGAGATGGTGCCATCGATGGCGGTATCTATCGAGACTCGTATGCTATCCACAACAGCGTCGAAGAAGTTATCCCCGTTGACTGGAAGATCCCGGGTGATCCACCATCGCCTCGGGTAGTACTCCAGTCGCTCCTCAAACTGTTTCACGATATTGAATCCGGCAAACTCCCTAGGCCATAACGTATGGAATTCCTCCTCTCCCCACTGTCTATTGTGTTTTTGATCGCTGTGCTCTTTTCGGGTGCCGTCGGTTCGCTCTTTGTGTCTCGGTTTTTCAATGATGGAGGCAAGAGCGCCGGCTACTTCGCTCATGGCATGGCACTCATCGGATCGCTCCTGGCGCTTACGATAGCAGGGAGTGTCCTCTTTGCAGGTCAGGGGATTGTCTTTTCTCTCCCGGGTGTCCTCCCGGGTGTCTTTGATTTCCATTTCCGTCTGGATGGTCTCGCGGCGTTCTTTCTCGGTATCATCGCGCTCGTCGCCACGACTTCGTCCCTCTACGGCTTTT
>CAYWLN010000002.1:32618-34768 GCA_964459475.1 uncultured Bdellovibrionales bacterium
TTCTTTCTCGGTATCATCGCGCTCGTCGCCACGACTTCGTCCCTCTACGGCTTTTCGTATCAGAAGCATTTCTACGGCAAGTATAATCTCGGGACGTTTGGGTTCTTCTACAATATCTTTGTTCTTTCCTTGATGCTCGTGACCATGGCTGACCAGGCGCTGTTCTTCCTCCTCGTCTGGGAGTGTATGTCACTTGCCTCATACTTCTTGGTGATTTTTGAACGAGACAAGGGAGCCAATATCAAAGCAGGATTTCTCTATCTCTTGATGACCCATGTGGGGACGCTCTTTATCACACTCTCGTTTTTCTTGGCGCACAAGGCGACTGGTTCCTTTGACTTTGCTACCTGGCGGGCGGCAGCAGGGACGATCGTACCGACGCTCCAATTCCTGATTTTCCTCTGTGCTCTCGCTGGGTTCGGTATCAAGGCTGGCATCATCCCGGTCCACATCTGGCTCCCTGGGGCGCATAGTGCTGCTCCGACACATGTCTCGGCACTCCTCTCGGGAGTGATGCTCAAGACCGCTATCTTTATGTTCGTGCGCTTCTTCTTTGATTTTTTCCCAGGTGCTCCCATGGAGTGGGGGCTCGCCTTTATTGTATTGGGCGGTATCTCGTCGCTCCTCGGGGTGCTCTACGCGCTCTCAGAGCACGACATCAAGCGCCTCCTCGCCTACCACAGTATCGAAAACATCGGCATCATCCTCCTTGGTCTCGGCTCTGGCATCGTTTTCTTTGCCCTGGGACTTGAGACGTTTGCGCTCTTTGCTCTCGCCGCAGCACTCTACCACACGATGAACCATGCCATCTTCAAGGCTCTCCTCTTTCTCGGCGCGGGATCAGTAGTGGCCGCTACGGGGACCCGTCATATGGAGCACTACGGGGGACTCATTCGAGTGATGCCATACACCGCATTCTTTTTCCTTATCGGATCGCTCGCTATCTCAGCCTTCCCACCGTTCAACGGTTTTGCCAGCGAGTGGCTGACGTTTCAGGCGATGTTTGTCGGTATCGGCGGGACGGGTGTGCTCGTCAAATCAGTCTTTATTTTTGGCATTGCGAGTCTCGCCTTTACAGGAGGATTGGCAGCAGCATGTTTTGTCAAAGCCTTTGGGACGACGTTCTTGGCTCGAGCGAGACATACGTTTCCCGCCGTACATGAGAGCGGTCTCTCGATGCTCATCGCCATGGGGATACTGGCCCTCCTGACCCTCGTCCTCGGAGTGTTCTCTGCTGTTGTCATTGCTGGACTCATCGGTATCATCGCGAGTATCGGTCTCACTGACCCGGTGACACTCCAGTTCCCGTTTACCCAGTTTATTGACGCTCGGCTCGAGTTTGCCGATATCCTCCCACTCGACCAGGTCGCTATCGTCCTCGCGATCGTCCTCGCCTTTGTGGCTGGTCTCGTCACCTGGTTCACGCGTGACCGACAGGTGGTCATCGCCCGGACCTGGGACTGTGGGACCTCACTCACACCGCGGACCGAGATCACCGCTACGAGCTTCTCGCGTTCTATCGTCACTATCTTCCGTGGCATCCTCCGTCCGACCAAGCAGACCGCCATCGAGTATCATGATGAGAACATGCGCTACTTTATCAAGTCACAGGAAGTGACAACCGCTATCGAGGATCCGTATCGTAAATTCATCTATCACCCGATCAATAGGGGACTGAGTGCTGTCTCTTCGTTTATGCGTCGCATCCATGGGGGCAATATCAATGTCTACGTCCTCTATGTGTTTGTTACCCTCCTCGTACTCCTCTTTGTAGCGGCCCGCTAATACCCACTCACTATGGAAATTCTCTTGTTTCTCATCCAAATCCTCGCGCTGCCGCTCATCGCCCCGCTCCTCGTGGGTGTGATCAGGAAGCAGAAGGCCCGCCTCCAGAATCGGGTGGGAGCGAGCGTGTTTCAGCCGTACCGCGACCTCTGGAAGCTTTTCCATAAGGATGAAGTAATCTCTGCGGATGCCTCATTCATCTTCCGCTTTACGCCGTACCTCGTCTTTGCGGTCATGGTCCTCGTGGGAGCGAGCGTGCCGGTCCTCACGACCGTGGCACCGTCACTCTTTGAGGGTACGGGACTGACTCTTTCGTTTCTCGGCAGTGGTGACTTTATTACCATGATCTACCTCTTGGCCCTCGC
>CAYWLN010000002.1:34868-36355 GCA_964459475.1 uncultured Bdellovibrionales bacterium
GCGACCCACCTCGAGCTCACCATGATCCATGAAGCGATGATTCTCGAGTACTCGGGGAAGCGCCTGGCCCTCATCGAGTGGGCGAGCTATACCAAACTGGCCCTGTTTATCGCTCTCGGGAGTAGTATCTTTATACCCTTTGGTGTAGCGACGTCGTTTCTGCCGGAGATGGTACTATCTGCAGCGCTTTTCTTTGCGGTGAAAGCCGTGTGTTTCCTCGGAGCGATCGCACTCATCGAGTCGACCATGGCCAAGTTCCGCATTTTCCGTGTCCCAGATCTCCTCTTTACTTCGTTTGTCCTCTCGGTCATCGCTCTCGTCGTAACGATTACACTCTGAGTCTATGGAACATTCACGCGAACTCTACTTTCTCCTCGATCTCGTCGCCTTTCTCGCGACGATAGCGCTCCATCTGGTCAAAACCAATCGGAGCTTGATTCGTTTCTATTTGATCCAGTCATTGGCGGTGGTGACGTTTCTTTTCTTTATCGGACTTGCCGAAGGGGATAAGGGACTCATCATGGTGGCACTCCTTTCTGGTCTCATCAAGGTCGTGATTGCTCCGGTATTCTTCTCGCGTCTTATCCGACGCTACGGCACCCGGTTCACGGTCAACAACTATCTCTCGACCCCGCTCACTCTCACGGCACTCATGGGGCTGGTCCTCTTTTCATACTCGAGTATCTTTCTCCCGCTCGGTGTCTTGGTTCCCCAGGCCTTTGGGGTGTTGCCACTGAACCTCGCGATGATTCTCATGTCGATATTTATGCTCATCAATCGGCGGGGGGCGTTCTCTCAGATGCTTGGTATCCTCTCGCTTGAGAACAGTATCCTCCTCCTCGCGTCGTTCATCGGGATCCGTCAGCCGGTAGCGCTCGAGATCGGCATCGTCTTTGATATCGTCATCTGGATGATTATTGCTCAGGTATTTATCTCTATGATCTATCGACAGTTTGGTACGCTCAGTGTCGACAAGATGAAACGTCTTATTGAAGATTAATGACTATGATACTTACTTTCCTCATCGCGTTGCCCCTCCTCGCTGCCTGCTTTATCGCGCTCCTCGAGGCCCGTCATCGTCGCATCATCGAGTGGGCGGTCATGGTGACTGGTTTGGTGGAGCTTGGGCTCGCGCTCACGCTCGTACCGATGGTACTCTCTACTGGAACCGTGCAGGCTTCGGCCCTCTTTTCGCTTGATGCGCTCGGAGCCTATGTCTCGCTCCTCATTGCTCTCGTCGGTGCCTTTGCGAGTTTCTACTCGGTCGGATATCTCCGGGCCGAGACTGACAAGGAGATTGTCGGTCCGAGTCGTGTGCGCCAGTACTTCCTCCTCCTCAAGCTTTTCTTTTTCGCCATGTTTCTCGCGGTCGCGACCATGAGCCCAGTCGTGATGTGGATCGCTATCGAAGCGACGACCCTGTCGACCGCCTTCCTCATCAGTTTCTACAACAAGCAGTCAGCCACCGAAGCAGCCTGGAAGTACCT
>CAYWLN010000002.1:36455-39890 GCA_964459475.1 uncultured Bdellovibrionales bacterium
TCCTCATCAGTTTCTACAACAAGCAGTCAGCCACCGAAGCAGCCTGGAAGTACCTTATCCTAAACTCCTTGGGACTCCTCCTCTCGCTCTTGGGGACACTCCTGTTTCTCGCACTCCCAGAGCTCCGTGAAGGGTCACTCACCTGGAATGAACTGCGCCTCAGTGCCGTGACCTTTGATCCACTCATCGTCAAACTCGCTTTTGTCTTTGTCTTGGTCGGCTATGGGACCAAGGTCGGGTTTGTCCCGCTTCATTCGTGGAAGCCCGATACGTACTCCAAAGCACCGACCCCGATCGCCGCGCTCCTCTCGAGCGTGCTCTTGAATGTCGCTTTTCTCGCCATCCTCCGTTTCAAAGGCCTCACGGATACGGCGATTGGCGCCACCTTTTCGTCCGAGCTCCTTATGTTCTTTGGAACACTCTCGATTGTTGTCGCCGCGCTCCTCATCTTTGTGCAGAAGAATTTCAAGCGTCTGCTCGCCTATTCAAGCATCGAGCACGCGGGACTATTGGCTCTCGGGTTTGGATTCGGGGGAGCTGGGACGCTCGTCTCACTCCTTCACATGCTTTACCACACGCTCGGTAAGGCTCTGGTCTTCTTTGTGGCAGGCAATGTGTTTCTCAAGTATGGTACCACCAAGATGCACCAGGTGACGGGCGTTCTCCGCGCCCTCCCATTTTCTGGTCCGGTCTTTTTTGTGGCCCTTCTTGCGCTCCTCGGGTTGCCACCGTTTGGTATCTTCTTTACCAAGCTCTCGCTCCTCGTCGCAGGGATGGAAACGATGCCGTACGTGGTAGCGCTGGTCCTCCTCGCACTGGCGGTCATCTTCTTTGGATTTTTGCGCCATGCACATGCGATGCTCTTTGGGGCGACGCCTGAGGGAGTCGTCGTGGGCGAGTCCAATATGCTCACGGTCTGGCCTGTAGTCCTCCTCCTTGGACTGTTTCTCGTCTTGAGTTGGTACCTGCCGACACCACTTTCTGAACTCATGTCGACAGCGGTCGCTAACCTCTCACTCACTCGTTAGTGCTTATCCTATGACAGAAATGTTACTTCATCGTTACGGTCTCGCCTATCCTGTGAAAGAGGAGGGGAATCTCCTGACTTTTGAGGTCCCTGCTAATGAGATCAAAGGAGTATTTGAAGCGCTCCGGATAGAGCACATGCTCCCACTCAAGACTGTGGTCGCGACCGACGAACGAGCTATTCGGGGAGACTTCCGTATTCGTTATATCTTTGGCGTCCCCAAGGAAAACCTCTTCATTGTTCCGGTCCTCTCCGTTTCACCTGAGACGCTCGAATTTCCATCGCTTACGAGCGTCGACCATCAGCTCTCGACCTACGAAGAAGAGATGAAGACCTTCTTTGGCCTCACACCTATCGGCCGTCCCGAGGCCAAGCGCATCATCCTCCATGGGGAAAACTATGGGGCCGATGTTTATCCGCTCCGCAAAGACTTTGCCTGGGATACCAAGGTGGTCGCCCCAGCCGAGCCCGTTTACCCGACTTTTCAAGAGTTCCAGGGCGAGGGAGTGTACGAGATCCCTGTGGGACCCGTGCACGCTGGCATCATCGAACCAGGCCATTTCCGCTTTAGCGTCCTTGGTGAAGAGATCCTCCGACTCGAGCCTCGTCTCGGCTATGTCCACAAGGGAACCGAAAAGCTCTTTGAACACCTGCCACTTGAGAAGAAATTGACTCTGTCGGAGCGCATCTCTGGGGACAGCTCGTTTCATCATGCCCTCGCACTGGCAGAGGCGGTGGAGCGTTTGGCTGGAGTCACTGTGCCGACTCGCGCCCGACTCCTCCGCGTTGCTTACGCAGAACTCGAGCGCTTGGCCAATCATTTCAATGACTTCGCCTTTATCCTCCTCGATACTGGTTTCAGCTTTGGTGGCAGTCATGGATCACGTCTGCGTGAGCGTATCATGCAGTGGAACGAACGCCTGACTGATAGTCGCTTCCTCCGGGGCGTCGTCACCTATGGTGGGGTAACTCGTGATATTGATGCGACGACCCTCACCGCGCTCCATGATGATCTCGAGCTCCTCGAGAAGGATTTTATGGAAGTAATGGCTGTAGTGAAGGAGAGTGACTCGGTCGCCAATCGGCTCAAGGGGACAGGCCGTCTCGACGCTAGGGTCGCCAAGGATCTCGGGGCGGTTGGTATCGCTGCTCGAGCCTGCGGTGAAGAGATTGATGCACGCGCCGACTATCCGTATGCGGCCTATGATATGGTTCAGTTTGGTATCATGACCGAGAAGTCAGGTGATGTCTATGCTCGTTTCCGAGTGCGCGCTCGCGAAGTGACCCAGTCCTTCCGACTCCTGAATCAGGCGCTCGCCCTCCTCGTCCACGAAAAGAGCGCTCTATTAGTAGCGCTCGGGACGCTCCCGGCCAATCGCGAGGCCGTCGGCATCGTCGAAGGGTGGCGGGGCGATATCGTCTATTTCGTCATGACGGGGAGTGATGGACACATCTCCCGGGTCAAGGTACGCGACCCATCGTTCCTCAATTGGCAACTTTTCCCTCATGTCATCGGGCAGGACATGGTGCCGGACTTCCCACTCATCAACAAGAGTTTCAATCTTTCCTACACCGGAAACGATCTCTAGATCAAATAACCGACCACCGGACTGAGGTCCGGTGGTTTTGGGTTTGCCGGCTGAATCGCCGGCAGGGCGGCTTGTGGATTACGTTACTTAAGAAGCTTTTCGAAGAGTGAGGGTTGGTCAACTTCGTTGTGGTGATTCTGGTGTCTGACGTACCTCCGGATGATGTTCTCATCCATGCCGATGGTCGAAACGAAGTAGCCTCGTGCCCAGAGGGACTGTCGTTCGTAGAGTCCATAGGTACGCTTGATCTTCTTTTTCATCCAGGCAGACGATTTCCCTTTCAGAATCTGCATGACGTAGGAGATGGAATCTCTTGGGGTAGCGAGGAGACAACAGTGGATATGATCCTCTTGGATATTGAGTTCGATCAGTTCCCAGTGTTTCCACTTACAGATAGATTCGAAGATTCTTCGCAGTTCGCTCTTGATCTTGTCTGAACCAAGTACCTTACCACGGTACTTGGGTGTCCAGACCAGATGGTATTTGAGGTCGTAGAAACTGTGTGATAAGGTACGAATAGTACGTCTGTACTGAGTCATATTTCTTACTAAAGCCACCCTGCCGGGTGGCTTTAGTATACGGCGTCGCCTTCAAACGTACACTCCGGCTGTGCCGGAGGTTTTTCCTGTAAGAAAAAAGCCTTCTCTAACGAGAAGGCTTTTTCTTATGAAGCGAGGATCAGGGCGAGGAGCTCTTCTTGAGTATCGACGGTTGGGGCTTCGGTCGCTATGAGCGCTTCCTTACTATTGAGGCCCCAGGTGACGGAGATGATATCGAGACCGACCTGGTGACAGGCTTCGACGTCACGGACTTCATCGC
>CAYWLN010000003.1:0-36510 GCA_964459475.1 uncultured Bdellovibrionales bacterium
AAGCGAAGCGCAAGGCGAGTGTGCCGCTCACAGAGGTTTAGAGTATGTTCGGTCTTTCATCTGAAGAATTAGCGGTTTTGAAGAAGCTCGATACCCCGGAGAAGATCCAGGATTTTCTCGACGACATGCCGAGCAATCTCTCACGGTACAGTGAATCCTGTTCATCACCCCGGATGGCTCTCCGGAAAGGCCGAGCTCATTGCATCGAGGGCGCCTTTATCGCGGCGACCGCTCTCTGGCTCGCGGGCAAGCGACCGATTCTCATGGATCTGAAGGCCATTGATCCAGACTTTGACCATGTGGTAGCACTTTTCAAGCGCGATGACCACTGGGGTGCCATCAGTAAGAGCAATCACCCAGTTCTCCGCTATCGCGACCCCATCTACCGGACCCTCCGCGAGCTCGCCCTCTCCTACTTTCATGAGTACGTGTACGTGAAGACGGGCGACAAGACTCTTCGGAGCTACTCTCGTCCTTTCTCACTCAAGCGCTTTGGGACAGAGTGGATCACTTCTGAGGAGCATCTCTGGGACATCGCAGAAGCACTCGACGAATCACCGCATTATGCTCTCCTTACGAAAGAACAGGAAAAATGCCTAAAGAAAGCCTCGGATGTGGAGCGCCAGGCGGGACGTCTCCAGGAATGGGACCGTTCTGACCCAAGGACGTAGCAACCCCAAGACTTCCCATTTCTAAGCCAAAAATACCAGTATCAAACTGGTTTTTTGCTTTATAATAGCCATTAATCTGTGTTTATCTATTGACGAAATTTAAAAAATGTGCTAATATGTGTAGTTAGCTTAAGAGTTTACCCGCCGTAGGCGAGTTTACTGCAGGCTATCCCGTCTCCCTTTCGAGGGCCACGGCTTATCCTAAGAACATACTATGGGTGAACGAAAAGGTTTTCTTTTCGCGATAGTAGTACTCGGTGCTCTTTGTATGATCAATACGGCCCAGGCGGCCGAAGCCTCACTGGAGATCCCTGCTATTCCTGGCTATGACTACCAGAATGACCCGTATCTCCTCGAGTGGACGTTTTCACTCGAAGACAAAACGAAGCAGGCGACTGTCCCGGTGGCTGAGATGAGCCGCGAAGACAAGATGCTCGCTCGTTGGAAAGAGAAGCAGGCGCACCTCTGGAAGAATCTCCCGACTGACCCCTTTATCATCAATGCTTCTGCCTATACGGCAGCTGCTGATGAATGTGGTAAGTCAGATGGTATTACCGCCTCAGGTATCAAGGTGACCGAGAAGCGTACCTTGGCTTGTCCCCCCGCCTTTCCTTTTGGTACTAAAATTGCCATCGAAGGCATGGGTGAGTTCCGCTGTGAAGATCGTGGTGGAGCCATCAAGGGAAACCACATCGACATCTATATGGAAACCAAGGCCGAAGCCTTTTCCTTCGGTCGTCGTAACCTCACCGCTCAGGTGATACAATAATCGTAGAGTGAGTGCGGGGAGTCGGGGGCGTAAGCTCAAGACTCCCCTCCTCCATTGGGATTCCGAACTAGTTTCGGGATTCGAATGGAGGAAAGTTCCTTCATCAACCTGCCACGAAAGGGCAACCATGGAAAACTTTTTTGGAATGTTGGTAGCGGGGATTTTGTTCCTCGTGACGTTGGCCACCGCCCTGGTGACCTACCGTCGGAAAGAGAAAAGGCGGAAGGAAAGCAGTTTCTTCTCGACCGAATTCCGAGGTACTTTCCTCGGTGCCGAATGTGTGTTCGGTGTAGCCGTGATCGCGGTTGGCCTCATGGCCGACCTGTACGTCACCAGTCAATTGGTCGGCATGGTTCTGCTCATCGCCGGCACAATCGGGCAATATTCCGCACACAAGCGCATCATCCGGTGGGCTCACCGGGAGGCGGGCAAAGACCGCATGGTCAAGGGCACGCGTCCGAGGCGGCACATGCGCGCGCGGGCGTAGACGAGGGGGCTCGGCAGGAACAACTGCCAGCCCCTTTCAAATTTCTGGAGCACTTTTATTGACGCTCCCCTCCCTATTTGCTAGGCTTTGAGAGTACTTTCCGTTAAATATTTGGCCAGATGTCCGAGCGGCTAGGAAGCGGTCTGCAAAACCGCGTACAGGAGTTCGACTCTCCTTCTGGCCTCCATAAAGTATACAGCAGCGCTTTGGTCTGAATGGTTCCCTGCCAGCCTTTGGAGGGAATTCCGGACGCGACCTCACACAATTGCCGCGCCCGCCTGCATCGCGTACACGAAGCGTTTCGGGCAGGGTGGTGGAATCCTGCCTGCCGGCAGGGGCATACAATATTTCGGGCGAGTGGTGGAATGGTATACACGCGACACTTAAAATGTTGTGCCAAAAGCATGAGGGTTCGAGTCCCTCCTCGCCCACATGAAACGCAATACACCAGAGCAGAGTATCCCTGCTCGTCCCATTCCTTTTCTTCGATTTATCAGTCGGCCATTTTGGCGTTATGCCGTGGCCACTTTTTTCTTTGTGACCGTGGCTCAATTACTCTCTATTGGGCTCCCGTTTGTGCTCAAGCTCTTGATCGATGCCCTGGCCCACGCTTCCGGTACCAAGGCACTGACTGAGGCGCTCCTCCACTATGGAGCTCTGTATGTAGCGCTCTCGACAGCCATGTTTATCGCTTGGCGAGTGAGTGGCTTTTGTGGCATCAACTGGTTGGCTCTCTCCAAAGCGTATTCTTTCCGATTACTCTACGAGTATATTACGTTTCACAGTTATACTTATTTCTCCAACCGCTTTGCCGGAGCCATTGCCAACAAAATTTCCCATGCTTCTGATGGTGCTGATGACCTCATGGAGGATATCGTTTGGCACTACTATCCGTCGGTACTCTCTCTGTGTGGCACGGGGGTACTCCTCTTTATTACTGACGTCCGTCTCGCACTCGTCTTTCTCATCCTCGCCGTAGTCCTCATTGCGCTCAATATCTTCCTCGTGAAGCGTCGCCGACCACTCATCGTCGCCTATGCGGAGGCGTCGTCACTCCTCCGCGGAGTTGGAGTAGACCTCGTCACCAATATGTCATCGGTCCGCCAGTTTGATCGTCGACTCTTTGAACGAGAGCGACTGGATCAGTATATTGATGATCGCACCAAAAAGGACATCACTCGAGATCGCTCTCAAGAATGGGGTCTCCTCATCAACAACACGCTGGTGGTGATGGCCATTATCGTCATGATGTTCATCTTGGCGCGGGGTGTGATGGCTGGAGTGCTCACTGCTGGGGATGTGGTCTTGGTGGTCTCGCTTATCTGGAGTACCTCGTATCAGCTGATCTTTATTGGCAATATGCTGAATGGCTTCATCCGAGTGTACAGCGAGATAGAAGAGGGGCTCACAGAGACACTTGTCGCGCACGACATCGTAGATGAATCAGGGGCGCAACCACTGGTCGTTCCAAAGGGACATATTCTCTGGCAGGACGTGGTGTTTCGCTATGATACTCATCCAGTACTCGATCACTTCAATCTCGATATTTTGCCCGGCCAACGACTTGGCCTTGTCGGTACGAGTGGTGCGGGCAAATCTACCTTTGTATCACTGCTCTTGAGGCAGTACGAAGTAAGTAGTGGCGCCATCCTCATTGATGATCAGAATATCTCACACGTGACGCAGGATTCGCTCCGGACGATGATCGCGGTTGTCCCGCAGGAGCCTTCGCTCTTCCACCGTTCTATTCGGGAGAACATCGCTTATGGCAAGCCAGATTCGACGGAAGCAGAAATTATTGAAGTCGCCAAGAAGGCTGAGGCCCATGATTTTATTAGCGCTTTACCCCAAGGGTATGACACGCTCGTCGGTGAGCGAGGGGTCAAACTCTCTGGCGGTCAGCGCCAGCGTATCGCCATCGCCCGAGTGATGCTCAAGAATGCTCCGATACTTATCCTCGATGAAGCGACGAGCGCGCTCGATAGCGAGAGTGAAGTAGCAATCCAAAAGGCACTCCATGAACTCATGGCCGGAAAGACAGTGATCGCTATCGCTCATCGTCTCTCGACGCTCCGCGAGATGGACCGCATCATCGTCATGGACAAAGGAATGATTGTCGAAGATGGCAGACACGATGTCCTCGCGGCCGCTGGTGGCAAGTACGCCAAACTCTGGGAGCATCAGGCCGGAGGATTTCTCCAAGAAGAAGCAGAACAAAAAACCGACCACTAGGTCGGCATTTTTGCACCTACGATTTTAACTCATCTACCACCTTTGGAATTTTTTGAAAGTCTGCGATGAGCGTCTGGCGGAGGGAACCATTGTAGAGCGCGGCCGCCGGATGATAGAGAACAAAAAATGTCTGGGTGCCAATATCTGGGAGTGTTCGAGTGAACGATTGACCATGCACCTCGGAAATTTTCTGGCCAGGAATGAAATGTTCCATGGCGTGACGACCGAGAGTGACAATAACTTTTGGTCGGATAATCTTTATCTGTTCGTGAAGCCACTCTTCACAAGCGAGGACCTCTGCTGGAAGTGGGTCGCGATTGTCTGGCGGACGATATTTCACGATGTTCGTGATGTAGATGTCTTCACGTTTGAGATTGATCGTGGCGAGCATCTCTGCTAAGAATTTGCCCGAGGCTCCAACAAACGGAACGCCCTGTTCATCTTCTTTCTTACCGGGCGCTTCTCCGATAAACATGATGTCTGCATCAGGGTTGCCCACCCCTGGTACGGCCTGCGTGGCCGTCGACTTGAGAGTACATGTGCATGATGCTGCCATGCGAACATTGAGTGCATCGAGTGATTCCTGTTTCGTCATAGATTATGCAATGGCAAATCCTGTTTCGGTTTCAATAATTTTCCCTGGTACTTCGAATCCGCTGGCGAGCTTGTGTCCTCCCCCACCAAACTGATGAGCGATAAGCGAGACGTCGATGCCGTGGTGCTCCATAGAGCGGAGACTGGCCCTCACGATACAGGCATCACGTTCGGAGAGGACCATAGCGAACTTGGCATCGGGCACAGTGGAGAGTATCGATGCGACCTGGTAGATGTCTTCGGCACAGGCGTCACATTCGGCGATATCCTTTTGAGTGACTGCAGTGACGAGCATGCCGGTCTCCTTATTGAACTTGGCCTTTTCAAATGCCTTGCCCCAGAGCTTCATCGCGCCGATATTTTTGTTGGTGAATATCGTCTGAGAAATTTTGGGGAGAGGCGCTCCTTTCTTCATGAGTTCAGAGGCGATCTCCATCACCCGAGGCGACACTCCCCCGTGCTGAAAGCCACCCGTATCAAAGAGGATACCCATAAGAAGCATGGTGGCCATGGATTTACTGATGGGGGCGTCGATTGATTTGAGGTAAAGATAGAGGAGCTCTGAAGTAGACGAATATTCTGGGTCGATGATGACGACATCCCCCTTGAGCTCAATATCAGGGTGATGATCCATGAGCACGATAACCTGCTCCTCCTTGAACTGATCGATGAGCGTATCGAGACCTCGATCGACACTGTCGCATCCGATCACGGCATCATAACTCTTGAGATCCAGCTGGTCTGGGTGAAGAAAAGTATGTTCAGCTAGCCCCTTTAGATTATCGGGAAACGGGTTGAAGCAAGCGATATCGACGTGCTTCCCGAGCGAGCGGAGGTATTCCTCAAAAGCGAGGTTGGAACCTACTGTGTCTGGGTCCGGTCGGTTGTGTGCAAAAAGGAGTACCCGCTCCGCTCTGGAGATGATATAGGAAAGGGTACGGAATTCCTTGGCAAAACGATGCATGGCGGATGGGATAAATCTGTATAAGTCAAAAAAATGCCAATTTCAAGCCCTATTTAAGTTCGAGGAGGAGTTTCTCTACTTTGTCAGCTTCTTGCTCTGTGGTGTCGATACTAAATGACAGCTTGGGCATGGGACGCATGTAGAGCTTCGCGTAAAGTTTCTTTTGGATGCCACTAATTTCCTTTTTGAGTGTTTCGGTCACGTAGTTGGTCTCACTCTCAGGAAAAACACTGACAAACATGCGAGTATAGCGGAGATCCTTGGAGGTGTCAACCCTGGGGATAGTAATGATGACTCCAGGCTTGAGGGAGAGTTCGCGCTCCATGATTTCACCGAGAAGCTTTCTCAATTGCTCATTTACTTTGGTAATACGGAGAGTGGACATATGGGATAATCGTGTATAAGTGTATAAAATGGCTTGTTGGTGCCCTCGGCAGGAGTTGAACCTACGTTTACTCGTTAGGAGTGAGTCGTTCTATCCACTGAACTACGAGGGCAATTGATCGATGATTTCTTGAGATAGCTCCCTGCCCGCCGGCAGGCAGGTATCCATTGAGCTACAGAGGCATAATTTATGAGTGAGTGTTCCCTGTCTACCGGCAGGCAGGTATCCACTGAACTACGAGGGCTTGAGATGGCAAGAATGTACTGTACCACGGTATCTCAATAATATCAATGGAGCCGGTCAAAGTAAAACAAAACTCCTCTTACGAGGAGTGTTTATGCTACGTGAGTCGAAGTGTGGACCTGAGGAGACTCGAACTCCTGACCTCCTCCATGCCATGGAGGCGCTCTACCAGCTAAGCTACAGGCCCAAATGCTACTTCCCTATCATACTGATTTCTGGCCATTCGTCAATGTGAGGGAGTAGGGAGAGATGCGAGTCTGGAGAAAATCCGCTATACTGAAGGCGAAATACTTCCTGACTGCTATGATTCGTATACTGGAACGTCTGCAACTGTCGAATATCTTTCTTCTTGGTTTCTTTTTGGTTCTCCCACTTTCACTCCGGCACACTTTTGTCGCCTGGAGTCCACTGGGGACGAGTGGCTTCAATGAGTATACTGACGTCTCAGTTTTTCTATCGGACCTCGTGCTCCTGTGCTTTATTTTGCTAAAAATATTAGAAAACAAAAGAACATATTTGTCAATAAGTTGGTGGAGGGAAATGTTCCACGTGGAACAATGGAAGCTAGCCGTTCTTTCGCCACTCCCCTTTTTGCTGTGGAGCCTCATTTCAACTTTGTGGTCAGAAAACCAATCGTTGGCTATTTATGCCTCAATAAAGCTCATTGAAGGTTATTTGCTGTATCTGTTTTTATTGCTAACAATTGTTCCACGTGGAACAATTGAAGCGAGTGATAATAAAAGTTCCACGTGGAACATGGCGGATTCGTTAAGTGTTGATCACAAATTGTTCCACGTGGAACAATCACAATCCAATATTTCTAAAGTTGTAAAAAATGTTCCACGTGGAACAATTGCTTTCTTGAGTCAGATTGTTTCAAAATGTTCCACGTGGAACATTCGTGGATACGTCATTCAAACACTCATTCTATCGGCATCTGCCCAGTCACTCGTTGCTTTGTATCAGTTTATGGCTCAAAAAAGCCTTGGACTAGCTTTCCTAGGTGAATCACAACTAGGGGCCCAGTGGCCAGGAATAGCCAAGATTCTTATGGACGGAGAAGCAATCGTACGACCCTATGGCTTATTTCCGCACCCTAACGTTTTGGCTGGATTTTTAGGATTCGCGATTATTTTGGTAATATTGGAACCGATTCTTGGATCAGGAAAATTGTTCCACGTGGAACAATCACGGCTACTCTACCGTATCGTTCTTGGTACTCTCAGTTTTGTCTTTCTTGTCACTTTCTCAAAAGGAGCTATTCTAAGCCTCATTCTTGTTCTGTTTTATATATTTTGGCAAATGTTCCACGTGGAACAAATTATTCACGGTTCAGTAGTTAATACGATAACAAATGTTCCACGTGGAACAATAGCGTATTTCAAACGCGTGTACTCGAATTGTTCCACGTGGAACATACATCAATACTGGTTGAAATTGTTCCACGTGGAACATTTCTTTGTGGGAACTGTTTTTGTACTGGTTGGCGTTGTACTAGCGCTTGTGGTGCGTTCGCTTGATTGGTATTATTTCCTGTACCAACCTCTGACGGAGCGATGGCTCTACGTGCAAGGCTTTTTCAGAATGATTATTGATTCATTTTGGCTAGGTATCGGTCTTGGACAGTCTGTTTTCCTCATGCAACACTTTATTGAAAGAATCCTGTTTGACTGGGAGTTTCAGCCAATACATAACCTTTTTCTGTTAATATGGGCAGAGGTTGGACTAGTTGGCCTGGTCTTATTCGGCTATATTTGTTCCACGTGGAACAAAACTACTCAAATTCCAAAAATGTTCCACGTGGAACAATGCGTCCAGAAATTTGGTCGCAATCAAAACAATGTTCCACGTGGAACAATTTATACTGTCGTCATTGAATCGATCTTTTCTCGAGGAATCTTACTCTATATCTTAATAACGAGCTTATTCGATCATTACTATTGGGATATTCAGCAGGGGCAACTCCTGTTCTGGACTGTCTGTGCTGTGGCAATTTCACTTAGACTCAGAGTATTGACAAAATAGTATTTTCGTGTTATAGAATTTTATCGTACGATTGAAGAGATACACCTCGAAATTGCGTCGAGAAATGCAACTTGACCCATGAGCGCACGAGGATATCAGTGAAGATATTTGGTGAAGCAAATTCAATACTGCGGTCATGAAATATATATGTCGTCATGAGTGGTGAGTACGATTTGTTTGATGAGGCACACACTTTTGCTGTTCGTAAAAAAATGATATACTTTGAGTGACGTGAGAGTAATGAAGCCTCACATCGAGGACACAGGCGCTTAGAATAAAAACACAATATGTCGTTGGTACGTAAAGGCATTTCACAAGTAGAAATGAGAACGTCGTTGTTTCTCTTTTTTGGTCTCCTCATTTTGAGTGTGACTTTTTTTGTATCGGCCGATGATACGATGACAGACAAAAATATTTTTCAGGATTCTGATCAGGATGGTTTGAGCAATGACGAAGAAGCGCTCTATAAAACGGATCCACTTGATAAGGATAGTGATGACGATGGTTATACTGATGGTGTTGAGGTAGAGAGCGGGTATGATCCACTGAAGCCCGCTCCGGGTGACAGAGTTGTGTCAAATACTACAGTTCAAGCTAGCTCAACTCTGGGTGCTTCAGATTCACTGGGTGAAGTTGATGACGCAAATTTAACGACAGCAGTTTCGGAAGAGATCGCAGGGCTCATACAGCAGGGTAATTCTGCCGAGGGCGAAACAATTACGTTGGATGCAATTACGGAATCTGTCCAGGGTGTTATGGATAAATCTGATCAGGAAATTGTTCTGCCAGAAGTAGATATAGATTCTATTAATATCAAATCAGTCTCAAAGAAATTGAAAGGCGAGCGTCGTACAGAGGCTGAGAAGGAAGATATAGTTGAATACTTAACAGTGCTTGCTTATATCTTGGCCAACAATTCTCCGCAAAGTTTTAAGTCCGAGAAGGACCTTGGCTCTGTACTTACTTCAGCTGCGAGTGGAGCCCTTGGAGCAGTGACGACTGGCAATATGAAGTACCTGGAAGAGTTATCATCGAAAAGTAATAAAATTCTATCGGAAATTGATACTATTGAAGTTCCTGAAGCCATGTTAGATGTTCATGTAAAGGCTATTAAAATGGTGAAGTATTCCTCTCAACTGAAGGATGAGGTAAAGCTTGATAATATTGATGATCCGATTGGTCAGATTTCTTCACTTGGAAAGGTACAGGGTTTCTTGTCAGCCTCTGTAGATTTTTCATCTGAAATTTATGCGAAATTACAGACGTATAAAATTGATACTATTCCTTTGAGTCTCTGAAGTGTATGTTTAGTCTACGCCACTACATAGCAAAGAAATTTTTTACGGTACTATTTGTTACTGTGTCAATTATTGGCCCGTCTCTTTTCCCGTTACGGGCTCATGCACAGGTTTGGGGTACGGATGATATTTTTGGTGATTTGGTAAAGCAAATGCTCGAGGTGGTTAAATCCCAAATTGATGGAGCAATTCTTGCTACTATAAAAGTAGCTGCAATTTCTGCCATGAATAGCAAAGTAGCTCAGATGATAGGGGGTACTTCACTTGGTGACCAACTCTTTATCTCAGATTGGAATGATTACTTGTATCAAAAGCCAGCCGAGCAAACGAAGCTTATCATGAACGATTTCTTTACACTGACTACTCGTGGCAAGTACGCTTCGGCCAACTATGTGGGAGTAGGGGATGTTACCGGGAGTGTTTCTGGGAACTATCCAGCGTACCTGGTAGCACAAGCACAGCAGTCGATTGGCGATGAGAGCGCCGGACAAGCCGGCTTGGAATATAACCTGGATAGTTATTGCGCCAGTCCAGATGTCTTGTTTCAGGAGGGTGACTTCAGATGTTTTAATGCTATGATTTCGAATCCAGCTAATAATCCATTTGGGTATACCCTTTCCGCAACAGCATACTACGCAAGAACGATGAATCAGAAGATTGAGCAGGCCAGGACGGAGGCCCAGTCATCAGGATATATCGGTAAAAAGCAAAATGGAATGACTATCGCGCCAGCGGCTACCATTGAAAATATGATGTCTGATGTTCAGAACATTGGAAACAATGTGATTGCTGCTGCGGAGAATCCGGGAATACTTTCAGGTATTGTCCAAGCAGCCATGAATCGGATTATTTCTAACATGATTCAAAAGGGCATTGGTAATGTTCAGGCAAAAATTCAACGTGAAATTAAGCGCGTTGATAATCAAGTGGTTGGCGCTTTGGATAAGGCTAATAAGCAGCTTGGTCCCGCAGCCAAATTTACCAAGGAGTGGAGTCAAAAATCTAATGTGGTAAAACCGTACACGGCACCACCACCAGCGGCTTGTAGTGTTGAGCAAGGTTGTTAAAATAAAAGACTCGGAACAATCCGAGTCTTTTTCTTTGGGTGGGTGTATCTGGATTCGAACCAGAGACCTCTACAATGTCAATGTAGCGCTCTAACCAACTGAGCTATACACCCGAAATTTCTGTAATCTCTTTTTTTAAGATGGCAGGAAGTGTTGTTTCAAGTGGATCCTGAGGTGTCGCCAACTTTTGAAAAAATAGGAACCAAACTGTTTGGCGTACTATTTCATAGAAAGCCAGTGCAACAAAGCTTCCGACCAGCATGGAGGTATCTGCCATACTTAGGAAGAGAGCATGAGAAAGAGCAACAATACCTAGCATAACCAGATTCAGTGAAAAAGTAAAGAGGAGAGCTCCCCACAGAAAGAAGAGAAAGAATTGTACTGAGAGGGATGTGTTTCTTTGAAAAAGTGCTACGCTCGCCTCGAGGGCCGATTTGAAGCGGATACCTGGAGTAAGGAGGAAGTAAAAAAAGACAAATTCCCGAAGAATAAATATCACAAGAGAAATAGGGAGTATGACAACAAGGGTGAGCCAGTGGAGAACCGGAGGAATTGCACCGAGAGTCATGAACGCCATGAGAAGAGGGAGAGCCAGTACGAAGCCAACGAGGAAGATAAAGAGGAGCAAACTCAATTCAATCAAGAGGCCTCGAACGATAGCTTGGCGCAGTGTGCGGCGTGAAATTGAGGGAGTGTCTTTTCTCGAAGAGACTCGGTGGAGGAGGAGAATCAAACATGACTTACCAATGAGCGAGCATACAAAGGTGATGATGAGAAAGAGAGAGGTCTCTCGGAAGTGGTTGGTTATATATGAGAGGAGCTCGCTTGATTGGGAAGGGGCATCAGCGAGGTAGTACGTCTGAGCGAGGATGGGGAGGGCGAGAATAGCTCCTCCTATCCAAAGCTGGCGCCGTCTCAGGGAGAGGCGCCAGCTATCGGAAAGGATGTCGACAAAAGAAAAGGATGTCATAAGAGGACCAATTTACTTGGTCGGGGAGGCGGGAATGGGTGCCAGGGTCTTGCCAGCCACGAGGAGAGCGAATTCGTCTTTCTCAAGCGTCTCTCGCTCGAGGAGAGCGGTAGCGATAGCGTCGAGAGTTTCCCTCTTTTCGGTGAGGATAGCGGTAGCCCGCTTGAAGGCCTCGTCGATATAGTGAGTCACTTCGATATCGATATCCTGAGCGGTCTTTTCGGAGTAGTTGCGTTCTTCGTGCATCTCGCGACCGAGGAACACGAGCTCTTCTTTCTTACCAAAGGTGCGAGCCCCGAGACGGCTCATACCGTAGCGAGTGACCATACTACGAGCCATGGAGGTAGCGCGTTCGAGATCATTCGAGGGTCCGGTCGTGATATCACCAAAGACGAGCTTTTCACTGGCATAGCCTCCCAGGAAGACCGCCAGTTCATCGAGGAAGTAGGCGTGCGAGTGAAGACTCTTGTCCTCTTCTGGGACCGAGAGGGTATAGCCACCAGCATGACCACGAGAGATGATGGAGACCTTGTGGACTGGATCAGCGTGAGGGAGGGAGGCGCCAACCAAAGCGTGACCACCTTCGTGGTAAGCCACAATCTTTTTCTCTTCGGCATTGATGACCCGGCTCCGGCGTTCTGGGCCAAGGATAACCTTTTCAACCGACTCCGCGAGTTCGGCCATACCAATCGTCTTCTTGTTGCGACGGGTGGCGAGGATAGCGGCTTCATTCACCAGGTTGGCGAGGTCAGCCCCAGAAAAGCCTGGAGTACGTTCGGCCAGAGTGCGCATCCGGACCACTGCTTCGATCGGTTTGTTCTTGACATGGATAGCGAGGATCTGCTCACGCTCATTGATATCAGGGAGATCCATGGTCACCCGACGATCGAAGCGACCGGGCCGGAGGAGAGCTGGGTCAAGGACATCGGGGCGGTTGGTGGAAGCAATCACGATGACGGATGTATCGGTCTCAAAACCATCCATCTCGACGAGTATTTGGTTGAGCGTCTGCTCACGTTCGTCATGACCACCACCGAGTCCGGCCCCACGGTGACGTCCGACGGCATCTATTTCATCAATGAAGACAATGGCAGGAGCATTCTTCTTGGCCTGCTTAAAGAGGTCGCGGACACGGCTCGCACCAACGCCGACAAACATCTCAACAAATTCAGAACCACTGATATTGAAGAAGGGGACGCCAGCTTCACCAGCGACGGCCTTGGCCATGAGTGTCTTGCCGGTCCCTGGAGGGCCGAGAAGGAGAACACCCTTGGGAATCTTGGCGCCCATGTTGAGAAACTTCTTGGGGTGCTTCAAGAATTCCACGACTTCTTCGAGTTCGGTCTTGGCCTCAGTGGCACCAGCAACATCGGCAAACATGATGCGCTTCTTCTTGTCTTTGGGATCAAGCATACGAGCTCGACTCATGCCAAAAGAGAGAGCCTGAGAATTACCCCGCTGAGCCTGGCGCATCATGAACCAGATGAAGGCCGAGATGAGAATAAAGGGAAGGAGAAAGGGAAGGAGGGCGGTCAACCAAAAACCAAAGCCAGAATCTTCGGTGATATTGAGCGTTACACTCTTTAACTTCTCTTTGTCGATGCCGTAGTTGTTGAAGGTCTCCGAGAGAGAACTCTCAGACTCCTTGCTGGCTACCTGTTTCTTACCATCTTTTAATTCTATGGCAAGATCATTATTCTTGACCGTAATCTCTTTGACCTGGTCCTGATTGATCTCAGTCACGAGCTCGGAGAGAGAAACGGCTGAGGGCTTGGCCTCCGGGGACTGGTAGAGGATCACAATGCCTGAAATAAGGAGAAACAGGAGAATGAGGGTCGAGAGGTTTTTGAACATTTTTTCCATACCAAAAATATAAAATTGGGGGTTAAGCTCCCTGTCGGAGCAGTCTCACTCTATCACCTTTTCGCTCTATCTTCAACCCTTTTGTAACAAAGATTTGAGGCTTGTTTTTGGTGCTTTTGAGAAGTTTCAGGACCTCATCGATGACTCCCTGGGACGGAAATCGACCACCCGTGTAGGGTCGGAGGAGGTGGCGGAGTCGTACCTGGAGGAGGGTATCAGGGAGGGCGAGGAGGGCCCGGACCGAAAGGAGTCCAGTCTTCTCACTCGGGGAGAGCGACGGTGACTCACCGAAATGGGCAAAATCAGTCGCCAGCCGAGTGGCGGTCTCTGAGAGAATCGGAACGATGCGAGGCTGATAGTCCCGCTTGAGGAGGGGGAGGAGTTCATGGCGGATACGATTGCGGAGGAATGCTCGGTCACTGTTACTCTGGTCTGTCCGATAGGAAAGACCACGCACATCGAGGTAGTGGAGGACATCCTCACGACTTTGCTCAATGAGGGGGCGTACTATCACTCCATGTTTGGGTCGCATGGCGGAGAGGCCGAGACTGCCGGAACCACGGAGGAGCCGAAGGAGCAAGGTTTCAGCCTGATCATTCTCATGATGGGCCACGGCGATGAGGGTAGCCTTTTTGGCCAGGCGTACTTTCTCAAAAAACCGATAGCGGATATCGCGGAGCCTCTCTTCGAGGTTGGCAGACTCCGTGGTCTTCGGATGGAGGACCGAGAGGGAGAGCCCGTAGAGAGTGGCTCGCTCCCGGACGAGGGCCTCATCGAGGTCTGAGTCTTTACCGCGAAGACGGTAGTTGACGTGAGCGACGTGGAGAGAAAAGCCAAATTTCAAAGAGAGCAGATACAAGACATCAAGGAGGCAAATGCTATCCGGTCCGCCAGAAACAGCCACAACAAATGAATCATCTTGCTGCCAAAGGTTGTGCTTGGCAACACTATTTAGGACACGCTTCAAAAAGCCTCGGACAAACGGAGCGAGGGGAGTGTTAGGCACAGGTACGCTCTTTGATGATGCGAGCCACTTGCTCGACGGTTTCCGAGAGCTTGCCTTCTTCATTTTCGACTTGGTAGTCATAGATATCGAGGTGGTTGAGCCATTCGCGAGTGTAGTCCATGCGCTCTTTGAAGTAGTGTTCATCTTTATCGGCATCACGATTGCGCAGTCTCTGCTCAAGCACGGAGAGCGGAGCGGAGATATAAATAGCAGGAATTGCGGGAAATAGTTTCTTTATGGTGACTACACCCTTCCAATCCACGCGCCATATGGCAATACCGCTCGTTTGGCTCACACGATCAAGCTCTCTTTTCGTAACCCCGTAGAGGCCACCGTTTTCGTTGGTGGAATACTCGACAAATTCCCCTGCCTGGATACCGCGCTCAAACTCTTCTTTGGAAATGAAATAGTAGGGGTGGCCCTCACTTTCAGTAGGACGTGGAAGACGCGAAGTCGTGGTGATGATGCGCTCAAGTGGCAAAAGTGCCTGAAGTCCATCAATAACTGAATCTTTGCCTGAACCAGCTGCCCCAGAGATGATAACAATGTTCTTCATAGAGTACAGTTACGAAAACATCCCTGCCAGCCGGCAGACACTCTGACAGAGGAAGGGATGTTTCGGAGAGAGATGTTGGTTTACGCGGCCACCTCTTCTTTGGCTCCTTTGGAAGCAGCCTTGTCCTTGACCGGGAGGAGCCCCATACGGTGACTCTTCGGTTCGATGGAAAGGATATTCCAAGAGTAGGTCTCGCCCTCCTTGAAGACATCTTCTATCTTCTTGCCAGGGTAGACATCTTGGAATTCGCTGACGTGAGCCAAACCATGGATATCCTTGTCGAGGTAGACGAAGGCTCCAAAGTGGTTGATCTTGTCCACTTTGCCTGAAACAACGTCACCAATCTTGTACTTGGTGAGGACCTCGTCCCACGGGTCCTTCTTCAAGGCCTTCATAGAGAGGGAAATACGTGTTTCTTCGATACCGATAATCTTGGCTTCGACGGCATCACCGGTCTTGATCATCTCACGTGGATCATCGATGAGCTGCCAGGCCAATTCGGAGATATGGACCAAGCCTTCGAGCTTTTCGCTCGGCTTCTTACCATCTTCTCGGATGGGAGGAGCAAACTTGACGAAGGCACCGAAGTCTACGACCCCGCTTACTTCGCCGGAAACAATATCGCCGACTTTCAAGAGGTTGATCAGTTCACGCTCCTTTTCGCTCTGGGCCGCCTTTTCTGAGACGATAAGCTTCTCACTTTCACGATCGGCATCGAGGATACGGACCTGAATCTCTTGACCAATGAGCTTCTTCAGGAGATCGAGGATTTTGTTCTTGTCACCATCCTCAACACGAGGGTAGTGCTCACTGGCGAGCTGGGAAACGGGGAGAAAGCCCACAATACCGTTAATTTCTACCATGAGACCGCCCTTATTGGCTTCCATGACCTTGGTACCGATGACTTCACGGTTCGTGAGCTTGTGCTCGATATCTTCCCAAGACTTCTCGTAGGAAGCCTCACGGATAGAGAGTTCAATATAGCCATCCTCGTTCTCATAGTTCATGAGAGTGGCCGTCACGGTGGTACCAACCTTGAGTTTGCCCTCCGGTCCGAGACCATCACGCATTTCTTTGCCCAAAACGATACCGGTGCCCATAGGCCCGAGGTCGATGAGAGCGTAGCTTGAGGCGACAAACATGACGGTACCAGGGATAACGTCACCAATTTCTGGGATTTCGACAACGTGCTGGCTCAAAAGTTCCTCCATGGGGGAGGGGGTCGCCACTGCTTCTGTAGGAGTAGACATAGTGTTACGAGACTGGTGAGAGCGCCAAAACTCACAATTTAGGATTAAAAGGCGCAAAAAAAGGCTGCAAAGGCGCCTTGGTAACAGAAGGAGAAGCGAGGAATAAGCTTCCTCGTATTCAGTTGTGTTAGCCAATTAGCCGAGATGCCCCACATTTCATACTTGGGACCTCGACTGAGTCTAGCTCAGTTTGGAAAAAAAAGCAAGGCACCGTCGTGTGTAAGCGACCAGATGAGCCCAATGTTGGCGAGAGAGGGAGGAAAGTGTCTTGTCGGAGGCCAAAAAGCCTGCTAAAATGAGCACACAGTAATGAAAATGACCTTGTATGAATATCCAATACTACGGAGACTATTGTTTCAAATTGAGCACCAAACCAGCCGGTCGGGCTACTGACGACGTGGTAATTTGGACCGATCTCCTCGAAAAAGGGGCGGGACTACGCGCTCCGCAGGGTCAGGCTGATATCGTTTTTCTCACCCATGGCGATACCGAGATGGTAAAGGAGACCCTGAAGGGTGAGCCGACCGTTATTGACGCTCCAGGCGAATACTCAGCCAAGGGAATTGCGGCACTCGGCTTTCCTTCTTTTCAAGATGATAAGGAAGGGGCACTCCGGGGGCAAAACACAGTGTATGTCTTTGAGAGCGAAGATATTCATATCGCGTTTTTGGGTGCACTCGGTCATGACCTCTCACCGGAGCTCTTGGACAAACTCTCCGGTATCGATATTTTGTTTTTGCCCGTCGGTGGTGCCGATGCTATCACACCCAAGCTCGCAGCGGAGCTGGCACGCAAGATTGAGCCCAAAGTGGTCATCCCGATGCACTACAAGCTCTCAGGGCTCACGCTCCCGCTTGAGAGTGAAAAGGCTTTTTGTGAAGCAATTGGCAATTGTCCAAAAGAGGCCTTATCAAAAATGAATATCAAGAAGAAAGATCTTGAAGGAAAACAGCTCGAAGTCGTCCTCCTCGAACGAGGGGCCTAATACCTCCGTATGGCGATGTCCTTGTGGGAAAAAATTGAGCAGATGCGCGAGGAGCCCGAGCACGTGCGACAGCGATATGTCGTCATCGCCGTCTCGGTTTCTATGGTGTTCATCATTGGTATCTGGCTCCTGTCCGTCGGAGAAAATGTCACTCAGACAGCCAGCGATATCCCCAAGGCAGTGGAAGGAGGAAAGTCATTGGTACCGGGTACACCCTCGCTCAATTCTCTCTTTGGTGAAACGGCGCCACTTCGACTCGAGACTGATCCGGTACCTGGCAAGCAGTTCCTTGATGAGGAAATAACGAATCGCCAGGGGGAGGGGCAGTAGCAGTATTCATATATTTACCCACGTAGCACATCTGTATGGAAGACAAGAAAGAATTTCATGACGGGAAAATAGAGCCACGGTCGATTGCGGAAGAAGTCCGACAGTCGTATCTCGACTATGCCATGAGTGTTATCGTGGCTCGAGCACTTCCGGATGTCCGTGATGGACTGAAACCTGTGCATCGACGCATCCTCTACTCGATGTGGTCAACCGGACTCCGGTCTACCGCCAAGTTTCGCAAGTCGGCAACGGTAGTCGGTGAAGTGCTCGGTAAGTATCATCCGCACGGAGACACCGCGGTCTATGACACGATGGTCCGTATGGCCCAGGATTTTTCTCTTCGTTATCCGCTGGTCTGGGGCCAAGGAAACTTCGGTTCGATGGATGGTGATAGCGCGGCAGCATACCGGTATACCGAAGCGAAATTGAAGGCCATTGCCGAAGAAATGCTTGTTGATATCGACAAAGATACGGTGGATTTTATTCCCAACTTTGATGGGATGCATGAGGAACCTCAGGTACTCCCAGCCAAACTTCCGCAACTCCTCTTGAACGGTACGGTGGGTATCGCTGTTGGTATGGCGACCAATATCCCGCCTCACAACTTAAACGAACTGGTGGATGGTATCTGTCACTTGATTGACCATCCTGATGCCACCGTCGATGACCTGATGGAATTTATCAAAGGTCCGGATTTCCCAACGGGTGGTATTATTTACAATCAGAAAGACATCCGAGAGGCCTACGCGACTGGCAAGGGGCCGATTATGGCGCGGGCCAAAGCGGAAATTGTCGAGATGAAATCCGGTCTCTTCCAGATCGTAGTGACCGAAATGACCTACGCCACGAACAAGGCGTCGCTCATCATGAAGATTGCCGAGCTCTACAAAGAAAACAAGTTGCCTGGGATCAAGGATCTTCGCGATGAGTCGGACAAAGACGGGGTGCGGGTGGTAATTGACCTGAAGAAGGAAGCTTTTCCGCAGAAGGTCTTGAATCAGCTCTATCAGATGACTGACCTCCAGAAGAATTTTAACGTGAACATGCTCGCGCTTGTGGACGGTGTTGATCCGCAGATTCTGACCCTCAAGTCCATCCTCGAGCACTATGTGAAACACCGCGAAGTTGTGGTTGTCCGTCGAACCGAACATGATTTGAAGAAAGCCAAGGACCGGGCGCATATCCTCGAAGGACTCAAGATTGCCCTTGATCACATCGACGCGATCATCGAAACCATCAAGAAGTCGGCCAACAAAGAGGAGGCCCATATGAACTTGATGAAGAAGTTTAAGCTCTCAGAACTCCAGGCCACGGCTATTCTCGAGATGCGCCTCCAGACCCTCTCTGGATTGGAACGAAAGAAGATTGAGGAAGAGTTGGAAGAAAAGTACAAACTCATTGCCTACCTCGAAGATCTCCTCAAACACCGAAAAAAGATTTTGGCCCTAGTGAAGAGCGAACTCATCGAAGTCCGTGATCGATTTGGTGACGAGCGGAAGACCAAAGTAGTGAAGGGTGCTATTGGAGAGTTCCGCCAGGAAGACCTCATCCCAAACGAAGAGGCCATCATCACCCTCACCGAGGATGGCTACATCAAGCGCATGAACCCAAGTGTTTATCGTGTCCAGAAGCGCGGAGGCAAAGGTGTGATCGGCGCGACCACCAAGGAAGAAGACAAGATTGCCAAGGTACTCACGATTGAGACCCATGACAACCTCATGTTCTTTACGAATTCCGGCAAAGTCTTCCAGACCAAAGCCTATGAAATTCCAGAATCGACTCGAACGTCCAAGGGTCAGGCCATTGTAAATTTCCTCCAGCTCTCTCAGGAAGAAAAAATCACCGCGGTAGTAGCCCTCAACAAGGGGAGTGACTACAAGTACCTCTTTATGGCGACCGAAAAAGGGACCATCAAGAAGACCAAACTGGAAGACTTTGAAAATGTGAGACGGAGTGGTCTCATCGCTATCACCCTCGAAAAGGGTGACACCCTCGGTTGGGTGGGTGCGACGACCGGAAGTGACGAAGTCGTCCTCACCACGAACGACGGCCAAGCGATCCGCTTCAAAGAGTCTGATGTCCGGCCGATGGGTCGTAACGCGGCTGGTGTCCGTGGTATGAAGCTAAAGAATGTGGATGTCTTGGTCGGGATGGACGTCGTCCTCAAGGGTGACAAGGATCTCGAGCTCCTCATCCTCTCCCAAAACGGCTACGGCAAGCGAAGTGAACTGAAAAGCTACAAAGTCCAGAAGCGTGGTGGATCCGGGATCAAGACCATGAAGGTGACGCCAAAGACTGGTAAGCTCGTTGGCGCCAAGGTCGTGAGCATGGCCAACATCGAAGATGACCTCATCCTCACATCGTCCAAGGGCACCATCATCCGTATCCCATTCAAGAGCATTCCAAAATTGGGTCGCGTCACTCAGGGCGTCCGGATCATGAAGCCTCAGTCCGGAGACAGCGTGGCAGCGTTTACGATTCTGTAGGTAGAAGCAAAGATATACAGCCCCGTTACCAAACGGGGTTTTGTATTGACAAAGTGAGAAAAAAGAGGCTAGAGTGACAGCAATCCACAACGGAGATGAATCATGGACCATTACAGAGTGCACAGCGTTGCACTGCTCTTGTTGGACGGACAAGGAGCGTTGTACTGCGTACAAGAGCTCCAATCCAAGCCAGCCATTGGCAAGGTGGTTGGCAGCAAGGACTACTCTTTCCCCTGGGAAACCGTGGAGCCGGATGAGAGACTCCTCCGCACTCTTCATCGACTCATCATCGAGGAAGTTGATGTCACAGATCGTGTCCGAATCAGCTTCCCGGTCTCTATCGGATGTGTGCCGGTATACGACACCCTTGCCCATGTCTTCGTGGCTCGGTTCGAAGCAGGCCCTGAAGGCATGAGGGGATTTCATGCTGGCATCGAGATTGAGCCTCTTGGATGGCAAACGAGGGAGTTTCTCCTGTCGCGCTGTCGGGATGGTGTCCCAGAAGTGCTCGCATTGCTCGATCAGTACGAGCAAGACTCAATTGCCTGCGGGTCTCAGTGAGTCATGGAGTGTTGGGATGAGAATCAATCCCCACTCCTTTTTTTATTTCTTTACTATGATAGTAGTGCCAAAGAATTTCCTTTGGTCGAATATAAAAGAGAAATTCTTTGATACCAGGCCATTAAAAAGTCGAATCTCTTCAAGAGACGGCATCTTGTAAAACAAGGAGAATTTCTTGGAAAGGCCACCGGTGACATCGATATTGTGCGACTTTCCCATCTGTATAGTACCGCGTGATAGTTCTTTCAAGGTTGTTTTTTGAATGAGAGTGGCGTTGCTATATTGGTGAGGATCCGCGGTATAGATGCCATCAACATCTGAAGCAAAGAAGACGGATTCAGCCGAAAAGTGTCGTGCGAGCTCCGGAACAAGTACATCTCCGGAACAGACCGAGAGCCCCCAAGTAGTATCAAAGACCATGTCGCCGTGGAGGAGGGGGATAGCCCCAACCGAGAGAGCGGACTCTATGCTGTCTATATTGAGCGATGAAAGTTTCCCGGCCTCGTTTTTGGCTATGGTTCGAGTTGGAAGACCAACGACGGGGAGACCAGCTGTAACAAAGAGCGTGGTGAGCTCCGCATTGAGACGGGCATCAAGGGACTGATTTTCAATGGCACGAAATGTTTTCTGGGGCTGATCTTTGGTTCCTTGGGCCAGGCCGTAGTGGTGGGCGTGAATATGCCCGAAAGAGCCAGCCCCATGGATAAGAATGAGAGCATGCTTCAGTGGGTCGTACTGTTTCTTGAGGATGGACGCAATTTTTGAGACATGGGTACGTCGAATAGCAGGACGACCAAGGTGTTTTAGGGTCACGATACTGCCACCGAGTTTGACGATGAGGACTTGTTTTTTGGGCATAGAGTGTATTCTGAGACAACGCTACATGGAAAGTGGGTTTTTGTCTACTAATTCCTCGAGTTGCAAAAAATGAGGAAGCGTGTTATTGTACTTTTGTTAACATTTATCACGAGCGTGGATTGGTTCACCCCTCTGGCGAACGAGTCTATTGCTGACACAAGGTTATGGCGCTTACGCACAAGCAGAAGGAGAAAGTCACGACGCCGGTCAAACGGCACGACAAGGATACTGGTTCTCCAGAGTATCAGGTGGCCAAGTTTACCGAAGAAATCAAGCGTTTGACGACGCACTTGAAGAAGAACAAGAAGGATTTTCATTCTCGCCGTGGACTCCTCAAAATGGTTTCAAAGCGGAAGAAGCTCCTCTCGTATCTCGAGAAGACCAACGAAAAGTCGTACAAGACACTCGTGAAAACACTGGGCCTCTAGGCCCTTTGTTTTTTAGGGAAGTTTTAAACAAGAAGATATTTTATAAATTATATGGCGAAGTTTGCAGAGCAGAGAGTCGGAGTGTTTGTCGATATCCAGAATATGTACTATAGCGCCCGTGTGCTCTATAGCAAGAAGGTGAATTTTAAGAATGTACTCCTCTCAGCCGTGAGTGACCGCAAGGCCATCCGAGCCTTGGCCTACGGCATCAAGACGGTGGAGGCGACTGAAGACAAGTTCTTTGAGGCCCTCGGCAAGAGTGGCTACGAAGTGAAGACTAAGGACCTTCAGATTTTTCACGATGGTTCCAAAAAAGGGGATTGGGACGTAGGTATCGCTATCGATGCCATCAAGATGGCCCCCAAGCTCGATGTGATTGTGATCGTCTCCGGTGATGGTGACTACATCTCACTCGTCGAATACCTCCAAAACACCTATGGCTGTCGCGTTGAGGTGGTGGCTTTTGCTGAATCAGCCTCAGCCAAGTTGATCGAACAGGCTGATGACTTCATCAATCTTTCTGATGACAAAAAGAAGTTCCTCATTTAAATGTCCCCTTCAAGAAGTCTCTTACGCTTTCGCAAAAATAGGTGTGGGCTCGCCCGCCATACTACTCGTAGAGTTGTAGGCGGGTCTTTGACAAAAGAGTCACTATAAGGCTAGAGTGGGGATGGTAACTTAATCATTGTTTCGTCCGGTAGGTACTGGTTAATAAGTACACGAGTGTGGCCTGTGGCCCTAGTCGCGTGTTTGTTAGCTTACCTTCCGGACCAGAAGTGTATGGAAGGAAAGAAATGGTCCCTAGAGCTGGGGGGGCGAGAGCTCGTCATTGAGACGGGCGTGTTTGCCAAGCAGGCCAGTGGTGCCGTAACGGCCCGTTATGGGGACACTGTCGTCCTCGCCACCGCCGTGATGAGCAAGGAAATGTCCAAGATAACGGGCTATTTCCCGCTCATGGTGGACTACGAAGAGCGCTATTATGCAGCCGGTAAGATCAAGGGTTCACGCTTTATTAAGCGGGAAGGTCGTCCATCGGATGATGCTGTTCTCTCTGGACGAGCCGTGGACCGGACAGTGCGTCCACTCTTTGATAGTCGCATGCGGAACGAAGTCCAGGTAGTGGTGACTACGCTCTCTGTTGATGGAGAAAATGATGCAGATCTGGTAGCTATGATTGGCGCCTCGGCGGCACTCTCGCTCTCAGATATTCCTTGGAATGGTCCGATTGGAGCGGTCCGAGTGGGACTCGCTACGGATGGGAGTTTTATCTTGAATCCAGTGAGTGCCGATCGTAAAGTCAGCACCCTTGACCTCCTCCTTTCTGGTACCAAGGACAAGATCAACATGATTGAAGCTGGTGCGCAGGAGATTACGGAGGAGAAAATGGCCGAAGCCTTTCATTTTGGCTTTGAGGCAATCCAAAAGATTGCTACGTTTATTGATGATATCCGTAAAGAGGCTGGCAAAGAGAAGCGTGCAGCAGCGGTACTCCGTGGATCCGATGAGTTTGAGACTGATATCCGCCAGTTTGCCGAAAGGTCAGGCTTGGCCGAAGCTCTGTACCTCTTGCCAAAGCAGGCGATGGAAGCAAAAACAGCGGAAATCAATGCTACGATTGCCAAATATGCTGCAGAGAAGTATCCAGATCAGAAGAACCTCTCCGAGCTTCTCTCGCTTATTACCGATGAAGTGTCTGATGAAGCTGTGCATCACAATATTCTGGATAAGGAAGCTCGGCCAGATGGTCGCAAGCTGACTGAAATCCGTCCTATCTGGTGCAAAGTCGGTGTCCTCCCTCGTACTCACGGGACGGGAGTCTTTACCCGGGGTGAAACGCAGGCCCTCACGGTGACTACACTCGGTGCCCCTGGGGACGAGATGGTCGTAGACACTATGTCGACCGACGAAAAGAAGCGTTACATGCATTTCTACAACTTCCCACCGTATTCTGTGGGTGAAGTAAAGCCGATGCGGGGCCCGGGTCGGCGCGAAGTCGGTCACGGAGCACTGGCTGAAAAGGCTCTCGTACCAGTCCTCCCAAGCAAAGAGGAGTTCCCCTATACCATCCTCCTCGTATCTGAGGTGCTCGAATCGAACGGTTCATCCTCGATGGCTTCAACCTGTGGCTCAACTCTGTCACTTATGGATGCTGGTGTGCCGATCAAGAAACCAGTCGCCGGTATCGCTATGGGAGTCATCACCGGGAAAGACGGTGCCTACAAGGTACTTTCTGACATCCAGGGTCTCGAAGATCACTACGGTGATATGGATTTCAAGGTGGCTGGTACCAAAGACGGTATCACAGCCATGCAGATGGATGTGAAGATCGATGGACTTACCCCGGATATGCTCGCGGTGGCTATCGCCCAGGCCAAAGAAGGCCGGATGTTCATCATGGGCAAGATGCTCGAAGTGATGCCAGAAGTCCGCAAGACTATGTCTCCGTACGCTCCACGCATTATTACCCTTCATATCAATCCTGAGAAAATCCGTGATGTCATCGGCCCTGGAGGCAAGATGATCAATCAGATTATTGATGAAACGGGTGTTTCTATTGATATCGAGGATGATGGCTCGGTCTTTATCACCTCGGTGGACGAAGTGAGCGCTCAGAAGGCGGTTGATTGGGTGCGAAATATCACTCGTGAGGTGGTTGCCGGAGAGCTGTTTCAGGGACGGGTCACGAGGCTTATGAACTTCGGTGCCTTTGTGGAGGTACTGCCGAACCAAGAGGGACTAGTCCATATTTCCGAGTTCTCTGACGAGCGAGTCGAGAATGTCGAAGATGTGGTGAAAGTGGGCGATGTCATCCCAGTCATTGTCAAAGAAATTGATTCACAAGGACGCATCAATCTTTCGCACAAGATGGCCAAGCGTCGGATGGAACTGGGTCAGGCCTAACACCTACCGAAAAGTTTCAATCTCTTGTATACTAGGAGGAGCCACGGTGCTCCTCTTTGTATTTTGTTTCTATGTCTTTATTTTCTTCTTCATCTCCCAAGGCACAGCCTCAAGAGACTATCCCTCTTGAAATTCGACAAGCAGTGATGGTTATGGGCGAATCAGTGAGTGCGCCTGCAGCCACTGCGAAGCCCGTAGGAAATAGCCCATTTCTTGATGGAGGGGCATCTACTCACCCCACACCACCAGTAGCAGCACCGACACTCGAGCCTCTTTTTCAAGAAGGAGCCCCTAAACCACCAACAAATAAGAAGCTTTTTCTCTGGGGAGGTTTGGGCATAGCAGTATTGATCGTGCTCGCTGGCATTGTCTGGTACGTCATGAGGCCTGTGGCGGAGGAAGTAGCTCCAGTGGAAGACGTTGTAGCGCTACCACAAACGACAATACAAGTGACGACCTCTGAGCCGGAACCGGTTCCAGTGCTGCCATTTTCGCTGACGGGACCAAATTATCTCTCGATAGATACAGAAGCAGTTACCCCGGCTTCTTTCCAGACTCTTTTGGCTGAAAAGAAGCAAATTCTTCTCAATGCAGGCATCATTCAACCGGTAGAATTTCTTCTAACAGACAAGAATAACAACCCCGTGGCTTTCAGTCGGGTGGCTTACCTTATGAATATCGAGCTCAGCCCTGCCTTTCTTGCGACTATCGCCGAGTCATTCTCGCTTTTTCTCTATAACGACCAGGGGAGAGTGATGTCTGGATTGGCCCTTACTTTTGGGACTGTCGAAGGGCCGACGCTTTTTGCCAAAGAGAAAGAGGGATTGTTCCCGTATGCGTTCCGTTCTTTTCTCTACGAGGGGATGGCAGTGCCCCGAGATGTCGTATTTCGTTCTGGTGTTTACAAGGAGCAACCAGTACGTTACGTCAATATTGATGATACGACACAGACCTCATTTGACTATGCCCTCCGCGGGACCACTTGGATGATTGGCACTACGAAGGAGACATTGCGGGCGATTCTCGATGCCAAGTTATAATTTTGGCTTCATAAAAGCATTACTACCGTATCAAAAAGAAGTCACAGACTTCTTTTTTTGTGGTCACGAGCGTGTGAAACAAACAAGCTGATGTGAAGTGCTCTGTTTGTGTTTGATTCAAGCGATTATTACCAGTCACTGATTGACTCGAGGGTAATTTTCTGCTATAATTGACTTGTGATGTTGAAATTTCTTTGACAACTTGCTCTCTTCAACCGTACCGAACGGTGAAAGAACTCCCATCGCAATGCCCCCTCATTGTGACGGGGATTCTTTCACTGTTCAAGAGTCATAGCAATGTACTATGACCGCTCCGTCCTAACACGGAGACTCAAACAAAAACAAAAAACTCCTGAAATATAATACATGCAGGAGAAAAACAAAAAGAAACAAAAAAACAGTTCTTTCAAATAGAGAGGCGTTGGCTACACAGAGGCTGGAAAGCGTTCTTGCTCCTGTGTAGTCAATGACCTCACCCAAAAAAGGCTTCGCGCCAGAGAACGGTGAAGGGAGAAGTGACGAAAAAGTTAGGATCGTCGCGAAACTGCAAGTGCACAAAATACAGATCTCAATTGGATTATAGATGCTTCCTCACCCGTAGCTATATAACCTAGACATCTGTTGGCACATGCAACGTTCGGGCGTACAGCCAAATAATTTATTATCGGGCGATAGTACGCCCGGACACCAACATGTTTCTTAGACGGTGACCGGGTTAGAAGTAGCGTAGAATAGAAACAGAACTCCCCACAGGGTGTTTTTTTGTTGCCCAATTCCTCATTTCGGCGTAGGGTAGTGGTATGAAACGGTTTCAACTCGCCTCTCCACTCGGCGCTCTCGGTGAGGAGCTGGCCTCCCGTTACCTCAAGGACAAGGGGTACCGGATTCTTGCGACCAATTATTGTAATGTAAAGGGGAAACGATTGGGGGAGATAGATATCGTAGCCGAGTATCAGGGGGAACTGGTGTTTGTAGAAGTGAAGAGTCGGCTCAGAGGCGCAGAAGGCTCTGCTCTCCCGGAGGCGGGTATTACCAGAGACAAGCTGCGCAAATTGGCCCGTATTGCCGAGTGTTACCTCCGAGAGACGAAGCGTGAGAATACGCAGTATCATTTCGATGGGATAGCCATCCTTTATGACCCAATTCAGAAAAAGGCTCAGATACGCCACCTGGAGCACATATTTTTCTAGACAACCTACCCAAAATTTGATATACTTTGAGTAACAGTAGCTATAACCCTTCTTCTCAATTGTATGGCCCTCGATCAAGCACTCCTCGCTACCCTGAAAGAAAAGCTCCTCGCGGAAAAAACTCGTCTTGAGAGTGAGCTCGGACGTTTTGCCAGCTCAACAGGCACTGAGGGTAGCTACGAGACTCGGATGGGAGATATGGGTACCGATGAAGATGAAAATGCTTCGGAAGTAGAGGAGTATGTCGACAATCTCGGCCTGGAGCAGAACCTCGAGGCTCAGCTCAAGGAGGTGCATGATGCCTTGGCAAAGATGGATGCTGGTACCTACGGTGTCTGTGAGGAAACAGGTAAGGAGATTGATAGTGATCGGTTGATGGCATATCCGGCCGCTCGGACGGCACTCTAATTGAATACTATGAGGCTACGGAACGTGCTCTTTGGCACTCTCTCCCTAGCCTTTTTTGTTTGTCTTTTGTTCGGTGTGGCCCTCGTGGTGCGTGTCTCTGGGCTAGAAGGGGTATGTAATAGCGCTGGTGCGTGGGGAATGTCTATGCCAGATGGAGTCAGCGTCTTAGCGCTCTTGTTGGTGGGGATACTCTTTTTTCGTGAGTGGCGACAAGACCAAATCAAATCAACGCTTCTTCCGTGGCTCCTTCTCATGGCGGCCGGCGGGAGCAATCTCCTCGAGCGACTCTATTTCGGGTGTGTTATGGATTATGTGAGATGGTTCGCGTTACCTACGTTTAACCTGGCCGATGTCGTCTTGACCGTAAGTGTGGTATTTTTAGTAGTGAAGGGATATAAGCATGATTGATACCCATATCCTATGTCTGCCAAAGTGTTTGCGGCCGCCACGATTGGGCTTGAGAGTGTGTTAGTTGAGGTGGAAGTAGACGTTTTGCCCCAGGGGCTTCATACTTTTACGCTCGTTGGATTGCCCGATACAGCCATCAAGGAGTCACGAGACCGGGTCAGTGCTGCGCTCAAAAACAGTGGATTCAAGCCGGCGCATCAAAGTGGCCGGATTACGGTGAATTTGGCCCCGGCTGATCTCCCCAAGAATACGCCTATCTACGACGTGCCGATGGCCCTCGGGCTTCTCTTGGCCACCAAGCAGATAGTTTTTGATCACACAGGCAAACTCTTTATCGGCGAGTTGGCTCTCGATGGTCTCGTGCGACGGGTACAAGGAGTCCTCCCTATTGCGCTCTTTGCGCGGGAGGCTGGATTTACAGAACTCTATATCCCGGCTGAGAATGCTCCTGAGGCAGCGCTCGTTTCGGGACTCACCGTCATCCCGGTTGAAACACTTTTTGGACTCGTGGCACATCTGCGTGGTGAGGCACTCATCACGCCCTTTCCGACTGGTGTCCCGAAGCTCGTGGAAGAGGATGAAGAAGCTGATATGGCGCATGTCCGAGGTCAGGAACATGCCAAGCGGGCTCTTGAAATTGCCGCTGCGGGTGGCCACAATGTCCTTTTTGTCGGGCCGCCCGGAAGTGGCAAGACCCTTCTCGCCAAGACTCTCCCCACGATACTGCCTCGCCTGGACTTTGATGAGAGTCTGGAAGTAACCAAAATATTTTCGGTGGCGGGCGTTCTCCCTCGAGGGGATGCTCTCGTGACCAAGCGGCCGTTTCGGTCGCCCCATCATACTGCGAGTGCTGTCTCACTCGTTGGTGGTGGGACTAATCCGCGACCTGGGGAGATTAGTCTGGCTCATCGAGGAGTTCTCTTTCTCGATGAATTTGCCGAGTTCTCACGGGCAGTGCTCGAAAATCTCCGTCAGCCCCTTGAAGACGGTGAGGTGACTGTATCGCGGGCCAAGGGGTCGCTCCGTTTCCCGGCCCGGTTTATGCTCATCGCGGCCATGAATCCCTGTCCTTGTGGCTACGCGGGTGATCCGGAGCGGGTCTGCGCCTGTCTCCCTTCCCAAGCAGAGCGGTACAAGATGAAAATCTCAGGGCCAATTATGGACCGGATCGATCTCCATGTGGAAGTACCCCGAGTCAAGATAGAGAAGCTCGATGGTGATGGTCCAGCCGGCGAACGAAGTAAAGATATCCGGGAGCGGGTCGAACGAGCTCGGGCCAAGCAACGAGACCGTTTTCTTGGCAAGAAGTTTCGGACAAATGCAGAGATGACCAGTCAAACCGTGAAAGAAGTGTGCGTCCTCGATGAAGCCTCACGGACGGCGCTTCACGAAGCAGTCAGCCGAATGAAACTTTCGGCTCGAGGGTACATGCGGGTGCTCAAAGTAGCTCGCACTATCGCTGATCTGGCCGAGTCAGAAGAAGTGACCCTGAGTCATATCGCGGAGGCCCTCCAGTATCGATTTAAAGATTAGTAAGGAGAGAAAGAGAGCATCATGAAGTATGGAGCAAGAATGAAAAATCAGACGAGTCGGAAGCGGGCGATAGGATTGCTTTGTTTGTTCTTTCTTTTTGTGACAGGGTACTTGGTAGTTCGGCCCGAGGAAGACCAGTTTGCCGGTGTTTCGAAAGACATTGTTCTCATAGATAACGGACTCGAGTTTTGGTTTGAGGGCGTGGCAGAGGAGACTGTCGGGGAATTCTTGCGTAACCACAATCTTGCCTTGAGAGAGAAAGAAACCGTTTTTCCAGCTCCAGAGACACGCCTGACCCCAGGCATGTATATCAGTGTCACGCGGACGCATATGCTCTCGGTACGGGTGGATGGGAAAGAAACAACCTATCCTGTTTTGGCTACGACCGTCGGGGCAGCGCTCACGGAGGTGGGCGTAGCCCTTGATGAGGACGATATCGTCCAGCCCGTTCGCGAGGCGTTTGCTGGGCGAGGTACGAGTATCGTGGTGACACGCGTCGAAATTCGTGAAGAAGCCATCGACAAGACACTGCCCTTTGAGAAAAAGACGAATGAAGATGATACGCTATCATGGCGGAAAACTGTGGTAACCCAGAAAGGTGAAAAGGGGATAGACCGTCTGGTTTATCGGGTGAGTAGTCATGATGGTAAGGAAGTGAACCGTAAACTAATCCGGACGGATCGTATCAAAGATCCGATACCGGAAATAGTGACTCAGGGGACATACGTCAAACTCGGGAAGAGTCACAGTGGCGGAGCGTCGTGGTACGCTTGGACCGGGACGATGGCTGCTGCCAACCCCTGGCTTCCCAAGGGAAGTTATGTTAAGGTAACCAACACGGAAAATGGGAAGAGCGTCATTGTAGTCATCAATGATCGGGGACCCTTTGTGCCCGGGCGAATCATCGATCTCGACAAGGTGGCTTTCGCCAAGATTGCCTCGATTGGTGCTGGCGTTATCAATGTGAAAATGGAAGAAATCGTCAACTAGCTTATAGCTTTTAGGAGATAGCTTATAGAAATTCTTATGAAAATTTCCTCCTACAGGGATCTCGTTGTCTGGCAAAAGTCAATGGATTTGGTAGTTTCCGTGTATCAACTTACGGAAGTGTTTCCGAAAGAGGACGTATTTGGACTTACGTCACAAATGCGAAGGGCTGCTGTTTCCCTCCCATCGAATATTGCTGAAGGGCGGTACCGTGGAACACGAAAGGATTTTGCGCATTTTCTAAGAATCGCGTTTGCTTCTGGGGCAGAGCTAGAAACACAACTAGAAATTTCACGTAGACTTTCAAGAATACCATTGATTGAGTACGAACGAATGAGTAATCAACTCGGCGAAGTTATGAAAATGCTGAATGTAATGATAAGTAAACTCTCATGAAGGAACTATCAGCCATAAGCCATAAGCTAAAAGCTAAGAAATCTCTAGGACAGAACTTTCTCCACGATGAATCAATCATCGAGGGCATATTTGAGGTAGCCAATGTCGAGGCGAGCGACTGGGTCCTCGAGGTAGGGCCTGGGACGGGAGCCCTCACCTTTCGTCTATCCGACCAGGTTGAAAAGCTTCTCGCTATTGAGCTTGATCATACGCTCGTCGAACGGCTTACGGCTCATTTTGTGGATTCAGAAAGCGTTTCGATTCTTGAGGGTAATATTCTCGATCTCCATCTGGAAGAAGTGCTCCGCTCGGCTGGTTTTGCCGATCATCCCTACAAGGTAATCGCCAATATTCCCTACTACATTACCGCTCCGATTATTCGGACACTCTTGTCACTCCCTATTCAGCCACTGTCACTGACGCTCATGGTCCAGGAGGAGGTAGCCGATCGTCTCTCGGCCAAGCCTGGGAGTATGAGCCTTCTTTCTGTTATGGCACAGTATTATGCGTCTGTTGAGAAAAAATTGTTTGTCCCAAAAACGGCTTTTGATCCCGTGCCCAAGGTAGACAGTGCGATCGTCCATATCATCCCAAGACGACCATTTGATCACGAGGCAGACAGAAAAGTATTTCGCTTGGCGCGAGCCGGATTTGCAGCGAGACGTAAGACTTTGGTCAACAATTTGTCCACGAGCTTTTCGGTAGAGCGGTCAGTGGTAGAGGGGCACCTCATGACACTCGGTCTCCGGAGTGATATCCGAGCCCAGGCCCTCTCGGTTCTAGACTGGGAGCACCTGTCGGCACTGTGGCAGGATGAGTAGGCAGTACACGGAATAAGTGACCCAATGCTTTGGGTCACTGGCATTTTAGAGAGAAAAAACAATGACGAGTCCGAAGAGTGTCGTGATGCCGAGTATAATGCGGGGGAGTTTGCGATAGGCAAAGAAAGAATTTTCGTCGTCGGTTCCATTTTGAAGAGCGAAGAAGGCGAGACTGCCAAAGAGAATGGCTGGGAAAAAGAGCGCACGGAGGGCAAGGACGAGCGGAGAGAGAGCAAAGAGGAGAAAGAGGAGGCTCCCGATGACTTGCTTGCCCCGCTTGGCACCGAGGAGGACTGGGATAGTGTAGACCTGATCAGCCCGATCACCCTCGACATCTTTGAAGTCTTTGATGGGGATGGCGAGAAAATAGGCGACAAAGAGGTAGGCGAGGAGTGAGAGAGGAATGTCAGTGATGGTGTGTCCTGGGGATACTGAGACGACACCGGATACGAGGACAAGGAGGCCAGCTGAAGCTGCTAAAAGTGTGGCCAACCCGGGATACTGTTTGAGGCGGAGTGGAGGCGCTGAGTAGAGTGTAGCCAGGGCTTGGTAGGAGAGAAGGAGGAGCATAGCCGAGAAACTGACGACGCCAGAGAGGAGGAGCGAGAAGAGGAAAAAGAGGATACCGTAGTTACGGTACTCATGCACGGGGATGGTATGTTCGATGAGGGGCCGCGCGGGATTGGTCAGGCGGTCGATCGCTGTGTCATGGAGGTCGTTTAGGACCACCGAAGCCATCCAGGCACACCAGGTGGCGAGGAGGAGTGAAAGGATACCGAGCACATGAAAAAATTCTAAGGCGATATGTCCCTCGGCAAAGAAAAAGGCGAGGAGCATACCAAGGAAAAGGAGTCCGGCGTGATAGATGAGTTGGGGGACACGAGCGTTTTTTATGAGCGCAAGAAAATGATGGGGCTGTGATCGGTAAAGAGTCAGGCCGGCGAGTCCTGCTGCCAAGAGTCCATAGACGAGACTCATTTTGAAATTGAGCACGCTCCGGAAATCAGTCAAGTCACGCCCGAGGATACGTTCGGGCGCAAGAAAGAGAGCAGCGATGTCGGTACTCCCCACCGTGAGGAGGCTCTTTTCGAGTGAGAGGACAAGGAGGGTGATCCAGGAGGGAAAGGTGCCAAGGACAAACAGGACGGTATAGGCGAGGAGTGAGACAAGGAGAGACCGGGCCAGCCGAGCGCTTTTCAAGTAGGTATAGAGGCCAAGGGCAAGCGTGACCAAGACCACCTCGATGCGTACTCCAAAGGTGATACCAATATCGGGAGTATCCCCAAAGAGGGTAAAGAAACGTACAAAAAGGCCACGAAGACCATCAAACTCGTAAAAGCTCCAGTAATTGCCAGCTCCAAAGATGGCACGGTCAATGAGGGGTGGAGTCCAGATGATAAGGAAGCCAAAGAGGAGAATATTTGTGGCCTGGGCGAGCGTGAGGCGTCCAGCGTAGCGGACCAGGGGGAGCATGATGAGAAAGGAGCAAAGGAAAAAGAGAAAAGTATGAGTGAACTCGAAAAAGAGAAAGAAGAGAGTGTGTTCAGTGAAACGCTCGAGAGTATTTTCGATGGCGAGTCGGACGAGGATGAGTCCTAGGAACGTCACGGCAAATGACCCGAGCGTGAGCGGGGCGTTTTCAATGCGTCCGACGAGGTGGTGGAAGAAGCGTTTCATAGCGGTATTTTAGCATACTTCAGGCTGATGTAGAGTGTCAGACTGAGGTATGCTAAAATGGGGAAACACCTATGCCCGGCAGTGAAATTTCGGCCAGAAAGGATGAAATACGCTGTTAGGGCGAGGGTATCAAAATAGAGAGCTATAGGTGAATAAATGAGACGTAAAACAGAAAAACGTCGAAATTCTACTGACCGGGTATGAAATTTTGGGAAAAGGGGCTCAATCCGGAACAATTGCGCGCGGTCCTACAAACGGAAGGAGCTGTCTTGATTCTGGCTGGGGCCGGGTCGGGCAAGACGAAGACGCTCACCCATCGAATCGCCTACTTGATTGAAGAAAAAAAGGTCAATCCGGAGCAGATACTAGCGGTCACCTTTACCAACAAGGCGGCTCAGGAGATGCGCGAGCGTATCGAGAAGCTCCTTTCACAGAGTGAAGCGGCGGAATATGGCGCTGTGGTACTCCCGCCCCATATCGGGACGTTTCACAATATCTGCGCCAAGATCCTGCGCCGAGACATCGAGGCCCTTGCCCACTTGGGCTATGGACGCAATTTCAATATTATCGATGCGGATGATCAACAGTCCATCGTGAAGAAGGCGATGAAGGAGCTCGAGATGGACCCAGATCAGGTCAAACCGCGCTCACTCCTCGAGGCCATATCCAAGGCCAAGAATGCCCAGATGGACCCAGAGCAATATCTCCTCCAGACAGGAAGCTACTACGAAGAACTGGCCGCCAAAGTCTATGAGCGGTATCAGAAAGAATTGGCGCGGACCAATGCGCTTGACTTTGATGACATGATTCGGCTCACGGTCAAGCTCTTTCAGGAATATCCTGAGGTGCTCGCTCGGTACCAGGAGCTCTTCCGCTACATTATGGTCGATGAGTATCAAGACACCAACTCGCTACAGTACACACTCATTCATCTCCTCGCCAAGAAGCATGGCAATATCTTTGTCATCGGTGATGACTACCAGTCTATCTATGGTTGGCGCCAGGCTGATATCCGAAACATTCTCAATTTTGAAAAAGACTATCCAGAGGCTGTAGTCATCGTGCTTGATCAGAACTATCGTTCGACCCAGATTATTCTCGATGCGGCTCATGGTGTGATCGAGCGAAACGTCAATCAGCGGCATAAGAAACTCTGGACCGAAACCAAATCAGGCGAGCTCATCACGCTCTGTCCAGCCGAGGATGAAGAGGCGGAGGCGCGGTTTGTGGCGGAGACTATCCAAGAGGAAATGAAGAAGGGCCGGACGGCTGACCAGTTCGCGGTGCTCTACCGGACCAATGCTCAGTCGCGTATCGTGGAAGAGATGTTTCTTCGGCACTCGATCAACTATCGTATTGTGGGAGGTCTCAAGTTTTACCAGAGGAAAGAAATCAAAGATGTCATCGCCTACATGCGCCTCCTCCAAAACCCTAAGGACGTGCTGGCGCTGGAGCGAATTGTGAATGAACCCAAGCGCGGCATCGGTCGGGCGACACTCGATCGGTGGATTGGCTATGCTCGGACTCATGACGAGGGAGTGCTTGAGGCTGCCTATACCCTCACGAGTGAGGGGAGTGATCTCCGTGATGGAAAAATCAAATCAATCAAACAGTTTGCGGATATTTTTCTCAAGATTCGAGCGACGATGGAAGCGCGCGAGCTCAAGTTGACCGAGCTCCTCGATCTCCTGACCCAGGAGAGTGGCTATTTTGATAGCTTGGCCGATGGGACGAGTGAAGGTGAAGTGCGTCAGGAAAACGTCCGTGAGCTCCTCTCAGTCGCCAAGAAGTATAGTGATACCAGTCTCGATCAGGCTATTGAGCGCTTTCTTGAGGAAGTAGCTCTCTCGTCGGATACTGATGAAATCAACCGGGAGAGCGCAGCAGTCCATGTCATGACGGTCCATAGTGCCAAAGGACTGGAGTTTCCGTTTGTCTTTATGCTTGGTCTCGAGGAGGGAGTCTTTCCTCATTCACGGAGCGCACTCTCGCCCACTGAGATGGAAGAAGAACGCCGGCTCATGTATGTGGGGTTGACCCGAGCCAAAGAAAAAGTGTGTCTTCTCTACACAGAACAGCGGACCATCTTTGGTTCCACCCAGGTCAATCCACCGTCACGTTTCATCGCTGAAATACCCGCCCACCTGATTGAAGAAAAGGAAATGAAGCGTTCCGGCATGATGGGCAAACGTCACTTTCGGTCGTTTCATTCCTTTCCGGTGGTGAGCAAGAAAGTGGGGTCACTCGCCCAGGCGCTCAAGATGACTGAGGGACAGAGTGCGGAGGTGACCAAACCAGTGGAGGTGGGAGAGGTCCGGCCAGGGGATATGGTGGAACACCCACAGTTTGGCGGAGGACTGATTGTCTCCATTGCCGGGTCACTCGCTACCATCGCTTTCAAGCGCGCCGGGGTAAAGAAAATGATGCTTGGTGTCGCACCTCTCCAGAAGCAGTAAAGTGTAAAAAAGAAGTCCTAGGACTTCTTTTTTCTTTTCGCGTGAAATGATTGGTGGACTTCTTTGAGGCGTTCGTTGGTGACGTGGGTGTAGATCTGGGTCGTCGTGATAGAAGAATGACCGAGCATGGCCTGGACGCTTCTGATGTCAGCACCATTAGCAAGGAGGTCAGTAGCAAAGGAGTTGTGAGAGACAAAGCCGTCAGTAATAAGATTCTCAGTCTCAGCCACTGCAAAGTCATAGACGGGAAAGTGACCAGAGAGGGTATCGAGTGAGGTGACACGAAGCCATTTGAATTGGTTTTTTCCTGCAAGACGTCGAAGTAAGTTGAGTCGTTCATCTTTGAAACCTATGCGCTTCAAGCGATTATAAAAGAGAAGAAGAGTATTTTTGGTAGGTACTATTTTGCCACTAGTATAGCGAGATGGATATCGCAGGGTCTGTTGATCAGCGCGCTTACTGTAGATAGAATATCCGTTTTCTTTGGCCTTACGTACGAGATCGGCGAGCATAGCTCCGGCTGGAATCTTTTCACCGACGTAATCATGTTCGATAGCAAAGCTTTTCAGTGTAGGAACAAGCCGGCGGAAGCTTTCCTGGTCTGGTTTACATAAAATTTGTAGGATATACATCGTATGGTCAATGGGGTTTGTGCTGAGTGGTAG
>CAYWLN010000004.1:0-27463 GCA_964459475.1 uncultured Bdellovibrionales bacterium
ATCCTGATGGCAACGAGCTCGAGCTCTACTCGGATGTCTCTGATGCGTGGAAGACTGACCCCAAGGCCGTCCTTAAACCCACTCGTCACCTCGAATTATGAAATATTTTAGTTATTCGCACTACTTCACTTGGCGCCATTGGGGTGTCCTCTATGGACTGGTGGCCCTCTTTTCGTTTGCTCCGCTTCTCTCGGTAATCCTCGCCTCTTTCCTCAGCCGGGCCCTCGGATGTGGCGAGGTAGAGGGAGTATTTACCCCAAATTGTCCTGGTGGGGGAGTGATTGAAGTTCTCTTTACTGTAGGCTGGCTCGGCCTCATCACGTTCCCATTTGGTATTTTCCTCGGCATCCTCTTTGTCATCGCCAATCTCCTCTGGTACTTCACCCGCCAAAGCGGCCAAGACAGACTATAGATTGAGCTAGTATTGACTAAATAGCACGAAAGTGTTATTTTTTCATGTCCGATTTGGACTACAGTTCAAGGAGAACAAGTGAAGACCATAACTCCGAAGCACCTCGTGATTGCGTCTCCGCATTACACGGGCTGGGCAGTAACGTCTGTGTGCGCCTCAAACAAAGCAGAGCGTGAGCGATTGGCCAAGGAAATAATGGCCGAACTCATCCTCGATGAGTTTCTCTGCCTGGCCAAGAGATATCCGCGACTTCAGCTGGCGGCTTACAGCGACAACGATTCGCGGAGGGAGTACCTGCTCTCGGAGTTGTTCAAGCGGGCCAGGAAGAAGGATGATGACGGCGAGTCGTATGTCATCTATGTCGGCACCATGGTCACAGAACTCCCGGTACCGCGGCAGAATACCATGAAGAAGCTTCGTGAACCTATGGATGCCATGATCAGTCAGCTGGTCAAGGAGATTCGGAGCATTCTCGAGAGCTATCCTGGGTGAGTGGTTGTCAGTGACATGTTGGAACACGTGGGCCCTAGGTATCATCCCAGGGTCTTTTTTCTTTTCTTAACCAAATCGACCCCTGCGATAGTCCTCTCGTCTGCTAGAAGCGCATTTCAAAGTTTGGGTACGAGGGGAGAGGGCCAGAGTTTCCGAAAACATCCCAGCTTGTGAGTAGTGAGTTTGTACTGACAAAAAGGGATTAGAGAGTGTCGCTGGTCAAACGCATAGATATGTCAGTACGGAATACGATCGGGCTGACTTGACTCAATAGCATATATATGCTATTTTTTCATGTCCTGACTGCGTCAAACCAAAGGGTATCCAGGACTAGCCCTTTGAAAACTTCGCGAGGTAAGACGATGAGTGAGATCAATGAAGCCAGGTCGTGGATCAGGAACTTCCTGAGCAGCGTGTTCAGCCGGGTCATCTTGCTGGTGATCCTGGGGGCTCTCGGTCTTGGGGTGTTCCGTATCGGCTGGGTCAACTTCGTCGACAACTACCAGATGGCCTACAAGTTCGACACTCGCTCCGGCAAGGTTGAAATCTTGACCGAGGAGAAGCGCGATGTCAGCGGCGTCACGAAGACGGAATGGACCCGCGGCTACATCGTGACCGCACCCATACTCGTCAAGGTTCACACCGTGGACTTGCGGCCGATGCAGGTGTGCATGAATGCCAACTTGCGCGTGCTCAACTGCAAGCTGGTGGAATTCAACCCGACGGGCTTGGCGATCTTCTTGGACTGGCATGGCCGTGCCGACTACGAGGGCCCGAGTGGCGCTACCAAAGACACTCCGTTCAGCGAGATTCTCAAGAGCTACGCTTTCGACGGCTCCAACAAGACGTACCCGTTCTTGCGGGTGCTGCGCGAACTCAAGCCTGAAGAAGTTCAGCGATGAAGCGCCTCACTGCTGCGCTAGCCAGTCTGGCCTTGCTGTTCTATCTCCTGTTCCTCCACTATGCTGACCAGACGCAAGTCGGCGTTGTGCGCAACTGGGTGACGGGCGAGGTCAGACTTGATACGCCGGGGTGGAACCTTACGCCGTTGTGGTCAACGGTCGCCAAGGTCGATACTCGTCCCGTGCGCGTCTGTGTCACATCAGCTGGTCGTGGCTTCAACTGTCGGCTGGTGCAATTCCAGCCACAACAGTTTCGATCCTTTGTTGAGACCGAAGGGTTCTACTACTACTGGTGGGCGAACCGCATCTCGATCAACTTCGGCTACGACGAGGAGTATCGTGGTATGAATGATCTCCTCCGAGGGTATGGCTATAGCGTTCGGCCGTACCCATTCGTGCAGGTGCTCCGCGAGTACCGAGAAGGCGAGTGAAGCTTCAACAGCAACGCTGATTGAAGTCTGGGGCCTCGAATCCGAAAGGAAACGAGGTCTTTTTCTTTTCAATTTTTTGAGCCTTTTTATTCCAGTGTGATGGAGAGAGTCGGGAGGCCGACTCTTTTGCGTTTGGTTTCGCCCTTAAAGAGTTCGCGTTTACGTTCGGGCGTGCTACCACGCTCGCCCTCGTGCTGGGAAAACCGGTGAGCGAGGAACGATGAGCCGAAGTGGATGGTGTGTTTGCCGTATTTGGCGCGCACCTCGTCAATCTTTTCATACAGGCGGCGGTAGCCTTCGACCTGGACGGAGGCGCCAAAGAGGTCGGGCTGGTGGGTGAAAGGGACGAGCTCGATGAGGCTTATCATGGTCGCTCGATAGAACACCCCGGGACGGTAGAGAGTATCGAACACGGGTGAGAGGAGGTCGATCAGTTCGTGCGCGAAGTTGGTCGGGCGCGAGAGCTTGATTTCGCTATAATGGTGTTCGAAGTTCTGGGTCCGGAGGAGCACAAATACTTTTTTGGCCTCCAGCTCATAACCACGGGCTTTCATGCAGGCGGCCTCGATATTTTTGCACAACTGAGCAAATACGAAGCGCGGGTCATTCGACGGGGGAGTAAAGGTCTTCATTTTTTGGATGGAGGCATGGTCGCGCCGTGGCTCGGTCAGAAGTGGCATGACGCTCTGTCCCCGGAGCTCCGACCAGATTTCTTGGATGGGTTTGGGAAAATGTTTCTGTACCCAGGCCTCGTCCTTGTGGACAAAGTCGAGACAGGTCTGGATGCCGTATTTCCGGAGAAGTGCGCTCGTCTGTGGTCCGATACCCCAGGGCTTGTCGATAGGAAGCTCTGCGAGGTAGAGGTGGATGCGCTTGTTTGGGATAGCGGTGAGACCATGTGGCTTCTTCCACTTGGAGCCGAGCTTGGCCAGGACCTTGGTCGAGGCGAGACCGATGGAAAAGGTAAAGCTCATTTCGCGGGCCAGGTCGTTCTGGATTTTCTCGGCGATTTTTTCGTAGCTCATGTGAAACGGACGCTGCCAACCGGTCAGGTCGGCGAAGCACTCATCGATGCCGTATTCCTCCACGTCGGGAGTGTAGCGCCGTACGATTTCAAAAAACCGTTTCGAGAGGAGGGAATACGTTTCATAATCCGAGGGGAGGATGATGACGTCGGGACAGAGCTTTTTGATTTCCGACAAGCGCATGGCTCGGGTGATGCCCCGGGCTTTGGCCTCGTAGCTCATGGACGAGGCGATACCACGTTCGGCGCCGGTGATGATGGGCTTGCCCCGGAGTTCTGGGTTGCGAGCCTGTTCGCACGAGGCAAAAAAAGCATCACCATCGATGTGGAGGATAGCTCGAGGATATTTGCCGAGAGCGATGGGCGCAGACATACTAGTATTTGCGGATGATGGCGATGACGATGGCTTCGACGCGGAGTTCTTCCTTTGGGTAGATAGGCGAGAACTTTGGATTGGCTGGGACGAGGACGATTCTTTTGTCGGAGAGAACATGATAGAACTTCATCGTCCATTTGCCGTCGACGCAGGCGATGACGATGTCGCCGTGCCGAGGATCGCGGCCACGTTCGACGAGCGCGGTATCGCCCGGGAGGATGCCAGCATTCATCATCGACAGTCCTTTGACCTCGAGCATGTAGGTCGCCTCGTGACGTTTGATGAGCCACTCGTCGAGGGTCATGGTATCGAGGAGTTCCTCCTCGGCCGGGGAGGGGAAGCCTGCCTCGATGGTCCCTAATTTTCGGATGGCGTTGTTTTGGTTCATAGTTGTTTCAATCTATTTCATACGCTATTACACTATACGGAAAGAATGACACAAGGTCAAATAATAGTATGGGATAGGCTGGACAGCGAGATGGTATTGTGGTATGTTATGAAGTCCTTGAGTGCAAAGGCAAAGGTTCTTTATCCAGGCTGGTCAACAACAAGGAGATGATGATGGCCGAGGAGACGTATACAGCTACGGGCTATTCGTTCGCAGCCATGCGCGATGGTGAATGTAATCACGCCTGCTTGGTGATTCACCTCGAGCGACCCACGACAGGAGCTGAGATTCAAGCTCGAGCCATGGAGCTCTGCAAGATCGCCTTTCCACCCGACGAGGGTTGGTATGAACACCACGTCGTCATTGCGCCGTTCAATGGCGTGCCGACACTTGCACATGTGGTTGTGCAGCAGGACGGTACCAGTCGCCACTGACGCCACTTAACCCACCAAGCGGATCCCGCTACCGGTGGGTTTTTCTTTTTTGATACTTGAGCCTAGGAAATGGTAGGATAGGGTATGACCCCAAAATTATGACCCAAGACCAAGCGCTTGCCATACTTAAGACTGGGGCCCACGTGTTTCTGACGGGGGAGGCCGGCTCGGGCAAGACCCACACTATCAATGAGTACACCGACTATCTCCGTGAACACGAGATCGATTTTGCTGTGACCGCGTCGACAGGTATCGCGGCCACCCATATCCACGGCATGACCATCCATTCGTGGAGCGGTATCGGGATCCAGTCGGAGCTTGACGATGACGCGCTCCGTCATCTCGCTGAGAACCGCTATGTCTCAAAGCGAATCAAAAAGGCTCGGGTCCTCATCATCGACGAAGTCTCGATGCTCGATGGGCGAGTGCTCACTCTGGTGGAGCGAGTGTGTCGGCGCGTCCGCAAACAGCAGTTGCCGTTTGGCGGACTCCAGGTGGTGCTCGTCGGAGATTTCTTTCAGCTTCCACCAGTTGCTGGCAAAGGCAAGGAGGGGAATCAAGGGGTGGAGTTTGCCTTTGATGCCGAGATCTGGAATGTCCTCCGTCCGACCGTGTGCTACCTGACTGAACAGCATCGCCAGGAGGACAGTGCGTTTCTCCAGATCCTCTCCGCCATACGACACAATGAATTTGACGAGACCCATTTCGAGACGATACGCGAGCGCATCATCGAACGGAGTGAGGCGCCGGATGATATGACTCGTCTCTACTCGCACAACGCGAATGTCGACACACTCAATAACACGGAGCTCAAGAAACTCTCCGGGAAAACCCATGCCTACACGATGGCCCTCCGTGGTCCCGAGGCCCTGACCAGTGCCCTCGTCCGGGGTTGTCTCTCGCCAGAACGGCTTGAGCTCAAGGTCGGTGCGGCGGTCATGTTTACCAAAAACAACTCAAGTGCCGGCTATGTGAATGGCACGCTTGGCACCGTCATCGGCTTTACCGCGGACAAGAAATATCCGATTGTCCGGACGACCGATGGACTCAAGGTCGAGACCGAACCGATGGAGTGGACCATCGCCGAAGGGGACGAAGTCTTTGCCAAGATTACCCAAATTCCACTCCGCCTCGCCTGGGCCATGACCATCCACAAGAGTCAGGGCGTGTCGCTTGATGCCGCTGTCATGGACCTCTCGCAGACGTTTGAGTATGGTCAGGGTTATGTGGCGCTCTCTCGCGTCCGGACGCTCTCGGGTATCCATCTCCTCGGGGTGAACGCTCGCGCCTTTGAGGTGCACCCGCTGGTCCTCGCCGAGGATGAACGATTCCGCGCTGCCTCCGAGCGAGCGATCACTGAGTATGAGCGCCTCACGCCCGAGCGCATCGCCGAGATGGAACACAATTTTATCATCATCTGTGGAGGCAAGACCAAGAAAGCGAAGAAGGCTTCCAAGACGAAAAACCCCGCAAAAGGCTCAGCCTCGCGGGGCAAGGAAAACGGTGACTCTCCTATCGAAATTATAAGAGAGAAACATCCGCAGGCCTATCGGTCTTGGACCGCGGATGAAGAAGCTGAGCTCAAGAAGCTGTTTGAACGCGGCAAGCAAATGAAAGAAATCTCCGAGAAGCTCGGTCGTAAACCTGGTGGTATCCGCTCCCGCCTCAAAAAACTCGGATTGGTATCGGTGTGATATACTGAAGCAGTCATTTTTTTATCAAAAGCTATGCTTCAAAAAGGAAACATCATCAAGTATTTCGCCCACAACCTGGCCATTGTGATCGGGCTCGTCCTTGTCTGGCGCGGTATCTGGCACATCTTGGACGCCGTCGACTTCTTTGCGTTCGAAGGTAACCCACTCTATACCGCTATCGGTGGCATCGTCATCGGCCTCGCTATCCTCTACTTCCCCGACAAAGACCTCAAAGAGCTCGAGAAGCTCTAAATATTTTCATGGCTCGTTTCGTTTCGTGGAAAACGCTGGCAGTGACAATCGTGTTCGTCCTGGTCGGATGGAGTGTTTTTACGTACAGTGTTCAACCCTCGCATGACCGACAGTGGGAGCTGGGTCAGGAACAGTTACCAGCATTCCAGGTGTATGGTGATGTACTGAAAGTCGAGAATTATCGTAACTTTGTCTGGACGGGTGAGTTCACGGCCGAGCCACGCTATGAGACCAAACAGTTTGATCTGACTAAATTGGTGGACCTCGATGTGTTCATTTCTCACTTCGATCCATTTGAGGGATTGGCGCATATTTTTCTTTCGTTTGGATTTGCTGGTGGCGAACGGTTAGTGGTATCACTCGAATCACGACGTGAAGTCGGAGAGACCTTTTCCCCGCTCCACGGTATGTTGCGGCAGTATGAAATTATCTACGTGGTTGGATCAGAAGAAGATATCGTTGGGGCGCGGACCTTTTTTCGTGGCGAACGCGTCTATCGTTATCCGACGGTCGCCACATCCGAACAAGCCCGAGCACTCCTCCTCACGCTCGGAGAGGATATTAATAGTGTTTTTGCAGAACCACGATTTTACAACACGCTGTTCAATAACTGCACCAATGGAGTGACGCGTCGGGTCGAAGAAATTTCTACAGCCCGTTTCCCTTTCACTTGGAAGACGCTTTTGCCTGGTTACTTCGACGAAGTGCTGTATGAAATGAATCTGATTCAAAAGTCCGGGAGTTTTTCCGAAACCAAGGCCTCTCGTCTTATTGACAACACCCTCATCGATTTAGAGAGTGAACATTTCAGTCAACAGCTCCGCGGCAATCACTTATCGCGGTAGATCTTTGACTGGACTAGGGTAAAGGTCAAGAACATGGGTATCAAGCCTCGGTCACCAGAAGAAAAGTACAAAGCTTAAAGTTTTAGAAACTGGTCGCAGGACCGGTTTTATGGTGGCGGAGATGATTGACATGCGGGATGGCTTGGCCTAGACTAGCACTGGTCCTTTTTTGACCTACAACCGCAACCCAAGGAGAAGACATGTCGTTGCGACACTTATATGAGATACAGCAGCTGAGTGGTCAGCAGTTGTCCGGTCTGATGGCCTTGGCCCGAGCAATCGAGGAGCGGCCTGGCTACTACCAAGGGCGTTTGTCGGGGCGGTGCATCGCCACGCTGTTCTATGAACCGAGCACGCGGACGCGGCTCAGTTTCGAAGCGGCGGCGCAGGCACTCGGTGCTACCTGCATCAGTACCGAAAATGCTCGCAAGTTCTCGTCGGCGGCTAAGGGTGAGACGCTCCTCGATACGATTCTCGTCGTGTCGGGCTACGCGGACGCGATCGTGCTTCGTTACGATCAAACCGGTGGTGCTGAAGAAGCGGCGCGCCATGCCACGGTACCAATCATCAACGCTGGTGATGGCACGGGTCAACATCCGAGTCAGTCACTCCTCGATCTCTACACCATCCTCAAGCATGTCGACCGGCTCGAGGGCCAAGAGATTGTGCTTGTGGGAGATCTGGGGAAGGGCCGGACGGTCCACTCGCTCGCGTATCTCCTGGCCAAGCACTATCCCAAGAATCGCCTGGTGCTCTTGTCACCGGACGTGCCCGAGGTCAGGATGCCACCCCATATTCTGGAGTATCTCGATAGCAAAGGGGTGGAGTGGCGGGAGGAACATGTCTGGAGTCCGTCGGTGGTGCGATCAGCCGATATCGTCTACATGACGCGTGTCCAGCAGGAGCGTTTCAAGGACCACCCGACGCTCTATGCGGAAGTGGCGAAGCAGGCCGATCGGCTCAACCTGACGTCAGAGCTCGTCAATTGCATGAAGCCTTCGGCCATCATCATGCACCCGCTGCCGCGCCTCGCCGAAATCCCGCCGGAAATCGACTCGGATTCGCGGGCTATGTACTTCGAGCAGGCACGAAACGGCCTCTGGGTTCGCATGGCGCTCCTTCTGTGGCTCCTCGGCGCCGCCGAATACGTCGGTTGAAACGTCAGTTCATCGCTACTACCGTCTGGCATCGCCAGACGGTTTTTCATACTATAGTCCGGACTTTTGGCTGAAAGATAGGCGGGGGTGTAAAATAGAGGGGATTGAATATTACGTCACCTTTTACGTACTATGGAAACCTACAAAACAGTGGGGGAATATATGAAGAGCTTGCCCCGTGGGGTACAGGGTGAGGCCAAGCGTCTATGGACACTCCTCTGTGAACTCGTGCCGGAGGGAGAGGAAGCGATTCGCTATGGGATGCCGACCATCCGGGTGCATGGCAAAAACCTTGTGCACTTTGCGGTTCAGAAACAACACTATGGTTTCTACCCAGCACCATCTGGGGTGAAGCAGTTTGAATCAGAAATCGCCAAATGCTATCGCTACTCCAAAGGTGCCATCCAGTTTCCTATCGGTGAACCGCTCCCCACCGCGCTTATCACCAAAATCGTCCGCTTCCGTCTCAAAGAAGAACGCGCCAAGCTCAAATAGAATTACGTAATTAATTACCTATATTTCTATGCCACATATCCATACCAATCCGGGGGAGATAGACCGGACATCGACCGTGTACATCGTCCATGTGCTGAGCAAGCGAGTACTCCTTCGTCTGCATGATAAGTACCACATGTATTTGCCACCGGGTGGACATATCGAGAATTATCAGACGGCGCCAGAAGCAGCGGTGGCTGAGGCACAAGCAGAGATAGGGTTGGATGTGACGCTCTGGAGTGGAAATCGTATTTTTACCTACCCCGGATCAGAGCAGACAGAGCTTATTCCGCCTATCGCAATGAATATCCTCGACATCACTCCGGAGCATCGCCATGAAGACCATGTGTATTTTGCGACGACGGAAACGATGGATATAGTTGAGCCAGAGGGACGAGAGAAAAGTGGTGGTTGTTTTTGGCTGACCAAAGAAGAGGTAATGAGTCGGACTGATTTACAAGAGCAGGTTAGGCTCTACGCCCTCAAGGCTATTGAAACTCTCGCGCCGTAATGAAACAGAGTATGGTACTTTTTGTGAAGTACATTTGGCGACTAGTGTTGGCGACATTCATGAGCGTTGCAATGTATTGTTTATGGGCGGATGCTGTTAGTCCAGTTGCTCAGCGCATAGTCCAATTGGTAGTACTCTTTGAGTATGGCTTGTATTTTCTATCCCTGGTTATTCTTTTCCAGGTTACACCATTACAGAAGTGGTTGGATGCGCTACTTCCACCAATGATAGCTATTGGTTTCGCCTTGATTTTTTGGGGATTGCCAGATGACCTCTTGGCAGGTGCATTCCTGGGGATGATTTTCTTTTCGGCAATTTTTTCCGGGACGGCAGTGTGCTTCAGGCTCTATCAGTGGCTCGGTGCGTTAAATCTTGTTGTATCAAAGACGAAGCAGCTTGTTATAGGTGGAGTTGTTGTTTCAATAGTCGGCATTACTTACTTGTTGGTGTCCGCAGGGTTTCATGGGTTTCCGATCTACTTTATTTTCTTTCCATTTCTCATAGTATTATTTTATGGTTTTTATTGTCTCGTAGCTTTTTTGTATCCGGTAGCCCTTTTACTGTTTTTGGTTCAAAAACGGCCTTGGAGAGCATGGCTGGGGATAGTGATCTCTACCGTACTCTGGCTCGCTCTTCTGAGTCAAACCTTTCCATTGCGCGCGTGGTGGATGGTCCAGTTTGTCGACCCATGCTACGAAGAGACTATCGGGGGAAGAAGTGCGACGTATGAGAAACTGATAGGAACTGAGCGTGTATGTATGTTGCCCGCTGGCAAAGGCCCTTTCAATGTTTCTACTCGTCAGACATTGGAAAATTTTGATTCTGAGAAATTTGTAGAACAAAAGGAGATTCTCGATGATGGTAGCGTGAAGATAGTGTATATACCCAAGCAAGAATACGAGGAAAGCCGGAAGCGTGAGAGAGTGGAGAAACAACGGTTGGAAACAGAAAAACGGAACCAGAGTGGAACTGAAGAAAATAGACGGATGCATATTTTTCAAGATGCGTGGATAGCGGAGGTCTCTGGGTATCTGGAGTTGCGCACGGAAGAATGTCCTTCATGGGAAAAATGTGAGACGTCGCAGGTAGCGTATTTTGTCGTTACGAGTACGCCAGTGCCTGAATATATAACACTTACCAGTGAAAATGGATTTGATTTTTCGAATTTTCGTATTGGGTGTGATACGGGTTCGGCTATTCGGTATATCCCCGAACAGAAAATTCGTTTAGGTATCTATCAAAAAATAACAGGTCAAGGATATCAACGGTTGAAGAATAGTAGTTCAGAACATCCCGTGAAAGTACATATCGATAAGCCGAGTAGGCCCGATGAATTTGGGACGGAGGGTGTTGTTTGTATGACTCCGTTCGATAGCATTCAAGTGCTTGCTCAATAAATCTATGGCGACCAAGGTGTCGACAATGGAATATATCGAGGACCAACTCTCGGAGGTGGCGGGGATTCGTTCGCGCAAGATGTTTGGCGAGTATGCGCTTTACTGTGGCGACAAGGTGGTGGCGCTTGTGTGTGATGGTAAGTTGTATGTAAAAATCACCGAGCCTGGTCGGGACTATGTGGGGACGAAGTATGAAGAGGGTATCCCGTATCCCGGGGCCAAACCGTATATGTATATTGACGAGGACCTGATTGATGACCACGAGTGGCTCACCGAGCTCGTCCGGCTCACTGAAACAGCTCTTCCGGTACCCAAGCCAAAAAAGAAAAAGATTAAAAAACAATAGATATGAAAATCGAATACGAGGCGACGTTTCCGGATGTGGACAAGCGTGAGGTGAGGGAGAAGTTACTTGCCGTTGGGGCGACCTTGGTCAAGCCCGAGTTTCTCCAGAAGCGGGTAGTGTTCAATTTGCCGAAAGGGCACGAGATACCAGGTGGCTGGATGCGAGTCCGTGACGAAGGCGACCGGATTACCATGAGCCTCAAGGTAGTGGATGGAGAGCACATCGAGAACCAAAAGGAGACCTGTCTCACGGTGGATGACTTTGATGAGGCGGTGAATCTGCTCCTCTCGCTTGGCTGTGAGAAAAAGTCATATCAAGAAACCAAACGCGAGCTCTGGACGCTCGATGGGACCGAGGTGACCATCGATGAGTGGCCGTTTCTTCGTCCGTTTGTGGAGGTAGAGGGTCAGTCGGAGGAGTCGGTGAAACAGGCGTCAGAAAAAATTGGTTTTGATTACGCGCAGGCGCTCTTTGGAGCCGTCGATGTCCTCTACATCCGTCAGTATCCCTATCTCACTTTTGACCGCATCAACCGAGCACCACTCATCGTCTTTGATGGTGAGAATCCTTTCGCTGAAAAATAGAATTACGTAATTTATTACGTAACAAACACATGAGGATATTTGTCACGGTAAAAACGCGGGCGCGGGAGGAGCGCGTGGAGTCCATCGATGCGTCACATCTCGTCGTGATGGTCAAAGCCCTGCCAATCGAGGGTCGGGCTAACGAGGCAGTAGGGCGACTACTCGCTCGGCACCTTGGTGTCGCTAAGTCACAGTTGCGACTCGTCTCTGGCACGAGTGGCAAACGCAAAGTTTTTGAAGTGGATTGATCACGGCGTTCGCTTGCCACAGTTGTTCGCGTAACGACGTGGCGAGAGGTGGTTGACAAGGGGCATTAAATGAGGGGTGATATTTCATCGACTCGTAATAGGGTCGATGACGCTAGCAGGCCCATCCCGGGCCTGGGCGTACCACAGAGTGGGGCAACACATGACCAGACGGAAAAAGGAGTTGAAGCGAAGGAAGATTGTCTGCACAGGCAAGACCAGGGATGGGGTCCATGTTGAGAATCCCATGAGGGCGACGCTTATCGTGCGACCGAATCCTCAAGGCTGTGTAGCGCTTCTGTATAGGCCACGTAGCCGGGCGCTCATCGGAGTCTTTACGCTCGCAGATCTCATCGCACTCGAGGTTGCGGTGCCGAAGGCCCGGTTAGGGTTGTACCAGCTCATGTTGAGCATCGTGGCCGAAGGAGACCCTGATGTCTGAAGCAACTTTGCCGGACTCGTTTCTGACGTTTGACATCGGTGGCCAGGCGTACGGCATCGACATCTTGCGAGTGCAGGAGATCCGCTCCTACGAGTCACCGACGCGCATTGCCAATGCACCGGCCTGGCACAAGGGCGCGATCAATCTGCGCGGGGTCATCGTGCCCATCGTCGATCTGCGCATCCAGCTCGGCTGTGAGGCTATGTGCAACACCTTCACGGTGGTCATCGTGCTCAACGTGAAGGGTCGCATCATCGGTGCTGTTGTTGACTCGGCGTCCGATGTGCTGGAATTTTCACCTGATCAGGTACGAAGGGTAAGAGGCGATCCGAACCCTGACCGACTGACCTATACCACAGGTGTGGCGACTACGGATGGTCGCCAGATCCTCATCATGGACATCGAGAGTCTCCTGTGTGACCCGGCCATGGGACTCATCGGTTCCGTCTGAGCGCAGTCAGTAGTAACGCCACTTGGGTATGACCCGGGTGGCCTTTTTCTTTGCTTATTTTATCATCTGGTATACTGAAGAAGTAATTTTGACGATAGATACATGAAAGAAGACCAACTCATATTTCTTGATACGGAGACGACAGGGACGGGACCGACGGACCGGCTGTGCCAGGTGGCCTATGCCTATGCGGGCGCGGAGGTCGAGGGACTGTACCGACCACCGGTACCCATCACTATCGATGCCATGGCGGTGACCCATATCACCAACAAGATGGTAGCCGAGTGTGAGGCCTTTGCGGGGTCGCCGATGTTTCGGGAGCTTGAGCAGATCCTCGGGAGTGGAGCTATCCTCGTCGCGCACAACGCACCCTTTGATGTCGATATGCTCAGGCGGGAGGGTCTCGTGGTGCCACAGTCGATCGATACGTTCAAACTCTCGCACTTCCTCGATACCGATGGCGTCATCCCACGTCACAACCTCCAGTACCTCCGCTACTATCACGACCTCGAAGTAAGTGAAGTAGTAGCTCATGATGCGCTCGGTGATGTCCGGGTCCTCCGCGCGCTCTATGCCTATCAGTATGCCGAGATGCTCAAGCGCTACGGGAACGATGAGTCGACTGTGTTTGCGGAGATGCTCGCCATCTCAGCTCGGCCGATTCTCATGAAGAAATTTAACTTTGGCAAATACACCGGCCAAACGGTCAGGGAGGTAGCTGACAAGGATACTGACTACCTCGCTTGGCTCCTCAATCAGAAAGTGATGACCCGAGAGCAGGGTGGTGAGGACGATGAGAACTGGATCTATACCCTCGACTATTATCTCAATCCTGATAAACAAAATAAATCGTAACGCTAATCATATGGCACAGTATGTGGATGGGTTTGTACTGGTAGTAACAGAGAAGAATCTCGACGCGTACAAAAAGATGGCCAAGCAGGCAAGTAAGATTTGGAGGAAATGTGGTGCGCTCGATTACAAGGAGTGCGTGAGTGATGAACTCCGACCCAAGGATATGGGCAATATGACGCCTCTATTTCCCAAGATGACTAATCTGAAGCGAGGGGAACGCGTCGTGTTTTCGTATATCGTGTATAAGTCGAAGAAGCACCGTGAACAGGTTTTGGCTAAAGTGCATAAGGATCCATATATGTCGGAAGAAAACTGGAAAGATAAGGAGATGCCGTTTGATGTGAAGCGTACTGCCTATGGTCAATTCGAAGTGATAGCTGATTAGTCAGTTCCTCAAACATACATCTATGTGGCACTGTCAGTGTGGAAAAAATGAATCGGGGAGTTGTTGCCGGAGTCCATGGCTCCGAGCGATTCAGATATTCCTCCTTATCCTCATCGCTCTGGGACTCGGGCTCCTTGTGACACAGAACCTCTGGGTCCCACGACTCGTCAATTTTATTTTGTCACAAGAATCTCTCTCGTATGAATAACTTTACCGAATACGCCATGCTCTTGAAGCCAACCTGGTCACCACCAGCCTGGCTCTTTGGCCCGGTGTGGACCGTACTCTATATCGGCATCGCGCTTTCTTTTGGGCGCATTTTTTTCATGGCCTGGCAGGGCCAGGTGTCGCTCTGGGTAGCGCTCCCGTTTGTGCTCAATCTCGTCAGTAACTTTGCCTTTACCTGGATCCAGTTTGGACTCAAGAATAACTGGCTCGCCTCGCTCGATATCCTCCTTGTCCTCGGGACCCTCATCTGGGCCATGGTAGTGATTTTTCCTCACAGTCGGATCCTCGCCTATGCCCAGATCCCGTATCTCCTCTGGGTATCATTTGCCACCGTGCTCCAACTCACTATCACCTCTCTCAATAGGTAACGCTATGAAGGACAAGGTCTTTGAGATGAAAGGAAAGGTCTGGCTGTACCCCGGCGAGAGTGCTAACTGGCATTTCGTAAATCTACCCAAAAAAGAATCAGCACTCATCAAAGAACTGTATGGCAGTCAGTCACGAGGGTGGGGGTCGCTCCCGGTCTCGGTCACTATCAGTACGACCACTTGGCGGACGTCAATATTTCCCGATAAACATTCCGGTGGTTATGTCCTGCCCCTCAAAGCGAGTGTGAGAGCCAAAGAGCACATCCGCGAACGAGATACTATCACTTTTACGGTCGTACTACTGTCTAAAAAGAAATGAAAAAGCCCGGCATGAGTCGGGCTTGTCTGTGTCCGCGTTGCGGACGGGGGCGCTAGGCGCCGTTGAATCCTGCCCGAGAGGCTTCCTGCCAGTCAATGAGCGGAGAGGTCGGGGTATCTTTGGGCGGAGTGGTATCCGGGACTACGCCGGTCCCTTCGCATGTTGGGCACATGCGGGTGCCCTCTTTGGAAAATGTGGCACGGAAGGGCAGTGTCCTGTTCCCGTGGCAGGTAGGGCAAGTGGCCATGATGGCTCCTGTGGTGAATTTGGGTGCTTGGAATGTAGCCATTTTTGAGTGTTTTGTCAATCGGTCTATGCCTAGCGGTATTCTCTAGCCAAAGGAGAGGGAGAGATATGATATACTGGGGCTATGAATACCAAAGAAACGAATACGCTATCTGATGGGATTGTCTTGAAGGACGTCACTGGGAGCGACCTCGTGACACCGATGGTTCAGGCAGCCGCCACAAGTGGTACGTCCGATGTCCATATCGAGGCCATGCCGAACGAAGTGCTCATCCGTTTCCGTATCGATGGCGTGCTTCAGATCTACCAGCGCTTTTCCAAAGAAGATCACGAACATATCATCAACCGGCTCAAGGTACTCTCGAACATGGAGATAGGGTGGGTGCGCCTGCCAGAAGATGGCCACTTTGCGGTGAAGCTCGCGGATGATGTCGGCAAGGAGCGCATCATCGACGTCCGGGTTTCTATCTTTCCGACGGTCAATGGCCCGACCGCCGTGCTCCGACTCCTCAATCGCTCTGACATGCTCATCTCGCTCGATGATGTCGGATTTGATGAAGACATCAGATTTCGCGTGCGCCAGTTGACGCTCGCGAGCTACGGCATGATCCTCACCACCGGACCGACTGGCTCTGGTAAGACGACGACGCTCTACTCGATGCTCATGGAGATCAATCGGAAGGAGCGGAACATCATGACCCTCGAGGATCCAGTCGAGGTGTTTATCGAAGACATGCGTCAGAGCCAGGTGGTGCCAGAAATTGGCTTTACCTTTGGGAAGGGGATGAAGAGTATCCTCCGTCAGGATCCGGATGTGATGATGATCGGAGAAATCCGTGACTCGGAGACCGCACAGCACGCGGTCCAGGCGTCACTCACGGGACGAATGGTCTACTCGACCCTCCATGCCAATACCACGATCGGCGCGGTGGCTCGGCTCATTGACTTGAATATCGAACGCGGGATGATCGCCTATGCAGTCCGGGGGATTATCGCCCAGCGTCTGGTCCGTAAGATTTGTCCGTCGTGTAGTGCTCCTGACCCGGCTCCACGCGCCGAGTACATCAATTTCTTGGGACTCCAGGGGATGGATATCGCCTACCGTCGTGGCACTGGCTGTGACGCCTGTAAGGGGATGGGCTACCATGGCCGCACCGGCGTCTTCGAGGTCCTTATATTCGATGATGAACTGCGAGCGATGATCGTCGATAAAGCGTCGATGAGTGAGCTCCAGGCCTATGCAGAAAAAATTGGCATGACCACCCTCCGTCAGAATGCCGTGAACCTCGTCATGAGTGGTGTGACTACCCTCGACGAAGCCATCCGTGTCGTCTAAACCTTTCTTGACTTTCTACTCGACTCAGGGTATATTGATACCCTGAGTTCTTTGTTTTTCAACCCTCCAACATCGAGGATATGACATGAGCAGAGTTTTTCGTTTGGACGAGCTTCAGAATCGGAAGCTTCCGAAGCTTGGCGATTTCCCCCCGTTCGTGGCATTGCTCCGTGAGACCATCGGCCGAGCTGCATGTGTCGTGGCGGCACTGGTCTATGGTCCGGTCCTCCGAGGAGGCTGGACCATTCGGAGTACGGTCAGCGTACTCATCGTACGCCGGATTGATGGCGAGCGTGAGACTCAGAAGCTCGTGGCAACCTTGGAGGAAATGGCCTCGAGGCGTCATATTCCTCTTCGAGTGAATGTGTACGACATTGATTCGGCGTTGAACGGTCGGCACCCCTTGGGTCCGATGACACTTGACTACCTTCGTCTCGCAACGACGCAGGGTGGCCTCATCAAGGATGACCCCCTTGCTATTTTCAAGCGGCTTCCGATGGCGCCCCGATGGGAGCTTGAGTATTACCTGGCAAGGAAACGTGAATACTTCGAGCAGTCTGTTCACTCTTATGACGACATGTCGGAGGATGAACGAGTTAGGGTACTCGGTCAGGCACTCGAATTTCCGTTTGGGGTCGCGAGTAGGATGCTCCAGTACTCAAGGCCATTTGCGTGGCAGTGCGTTGGGGCCATGAGGGGCCCAGTGGTAATGCTCTATCCCTCACTTGTGAGTAAACGGGTCCGAGAAATATTCGGTACGCTGCTTGCCTTCAATACTGCGTACGATGGATTCTTGGGTGTTCATCGGAAGCATCCGAATCGGAACTATATCGCGAGCTTGGACATCCTGCGAGTAGCGATCATGTTGGCTCCTGAGTTTGCCGAGATGAATCTCGCGCTCCTCGATACGCTCGAGTAGGGCTGAAGACACCGTCGACCGCTTTCCCGTACACCGGGGACGCGGTTTTTTCTTTTGGTCCCATGTCACAAGTGGTATACTAGAAACATTCTTTTTTGATTTGGTATGGCTAGTTTTCGAGCGCATGTTTCACTCGGGATTGCTTCGGGCATTCTCGGTGCGAGTGGTCTCATCACTCTCGCCTTTTTTGATGCGCCGAGCTTTCTCTCGGTTGTGTTTGTGACGGCGGTCCTTGGCTCGGTCTTGCCTGATATGGACAGCGATTCCGGTATACCGTACCATGTTTCATTTGGGTCGTTTGCGCTGGTGGCGGCCGTCCTCTTCGGGTCTAGAGCGTATCAGGAGGCACCCGAAGATTGGGTGCGTGTCATGCTGTTTGCAGGCGGAGCCTTTTTCGGGGTCTATGGCGTCATCGGGTTTTTCTTCAAGCGGTTTACTCGGCACCGAGGGATGGCTCACTCTCTCCCAGCAGCCCTCCTCTCAAGTCTCATCACATTTTTCTTGGCGGGCCATTTCTTGTTTTCTGACATGGAATCATTTCTTCTCGCGCTCGCGATGCTCATTGGCTATGTCGGTCATCTCGTCTTAGACGAGCTCTATGCCGCGGTCAATTTTCACGGGACACCGTTTGTACCGAACAAAGCATTAGGGAGTGCACTTAAATTGACATCAGATGATAGACTCACGACATACGCGGTGTATGGAGCGATACTTTTTTGTATCGCTGGGAATACGGGGCGTTTTTTCAATTTGGCAGAAAAGCTCTGGCACATCGTGAGTTGAATCGAACTATGGTGTATACTGTAAATCGTTGGTAATTTTTTGGTAATACAAAGTATGCTTTCTTTGGAACTGGATCTCAATACTATTCAAACAAAAGAGGAGCTCATGGAATGGCTCGGTAAGAGTTTTGATTTTCCGAGTTACTTCGGTGGGAACTGGGATGCAGTCGAAGAGTGTCTCTATGATAGCTGTGCGGAGGATACGGAGATAGCGCTCATCCATGAAGACGACCTATCCGATGAACTCGAGACTGAACTCCCTCGATTGGAGCGGATACTCAAGAATTTCAACAACGCGGGCGAACTCACTATCACGGTGGTTCACGAAGAAGACTAACGGATAACACCCCAGTCAGTGGTATCTGGGAGACGCTCTCGACGCGTCAGCGTGAATTGGTAGCACCCAAAGGTGACCGTGATGATAATAATAATGATCTTGACTATGACCCAGTGCTCGGGTGACTGTGTTTGACGTACCCATTCGTTCACCGCGGAAAAGCACAGAAAGAAGATGCCCCAGCGGAGGGTGAGCGTTCGCCAGCCGAGGTCGGTGAGACCAAAGACGTTGCCAAAGAGGTGTCGAAAGAGAGGTCGACCGATCCAGACCGAGCCGATAAGGACCAGGCCGAAGATAGCATCAAAGAGCGTGTCACGGAGAATAAAGAGTGAGGGGAGGCCAGTTGCGAGCATGAGGCCACCAAAGAAGAGGACGGTCCCAGTGGAGAGGAGGGCAAAGACGGGGTAGTGACCATAGCGCCGTTTCTCGACGATGAGGGCGAGCGCCACGAGAACCATCATGGTGATGACTCCAGAGCGAAAATCGTGGAGTTCAAAAGCGACGACGAACCCGAGAATGGGTCCGAACTCGCAGAGCATATTGATGACGAGGCGCTGATTCAACATAGTAACAGTATATCACGAGGCGGTGCTCGTTTGATAAACCTGCTATACTAGGAGCGTAATCTGTTCTATCAAACGAGTATGTTTCTCAAACTCTATCTCATCGCGCTCCCGGTCTTCTTTGCTATCGATATGCTTTGGCTCGGTGTCGTGGCGCGCAGTTTTTATCGGGGACAGCTGGGTGGGCTCATGAAGACCGAATTCAACTGGGTAGCTGGATTCAGTTTCTACTTTCTCTTTATCGCGGGACTGGTTTACTTTGTCATTCTGCCGGCGGTCAAATCGGGATCGTGGTCGAGTGCCCTCCTGGTCGGGGCGCTCTTTGGGCTCATGACCTACGCGACCTATGATCTGACCAACCTGGCCACCCTCAAGGACTGGCCGGTCCTCGTCACGTTTGTGGATATGGCTTGGGGGATGGTCCTCGCTGCGTCGGTCTCGACGGTCACCTATCTCATCGCGACCAAGATATCATTATGAACTACTACTCCACACTCGCACTCGTCCTCCTCACGTACATGACCCTCTGGTTTGTGGTGTCGATAGTGAAAAAGCGCAATGACGTCGCTGATGTGGCCTGGGGCCTCGGGTTTGTCCTCCTTGCGTTGGTGAGCTACTTTCTTGGTGAAAGTGACAGCCTCCGCTCGCTCATCGTAGTAGCACTCGTCACCGTCTGGGGGGTGCGCCTCGCGTCGCATATCGCTCGTCGCCACCGGGGTCGGCCTGAGGATTTCCGGTATGCCAAGTGGCGGACCGAGTGGGGACGCTGGTTTCTCCTCCGGTCGTATGGGCAGGTCTATCTGCTCCAAGGAACACTCTTGTTTCTGGTGGTTTGCCCCGTGCTTATCATGAATAGTCAGTCGGGACAGGGGTGGGGATATCTCGATACCCTGGGACTCCTCATCTGGGGCATCGGATTTTTCTTTGAGTCCGTGGGTGATGCCCAATTGGCTCGTTTTATCCAAAATTCTGAGAATAAGGGTCGCCTCATGCAAAGCGGCCTCTGGCGCTACACTCGTCACCCCAACTATTTTGGCGAAGTGACCCAGTGGTGGGGGATTTGGCTCATGGCGCTCGCCGTGCCGGGCGGACTCGTCGGTATCATCGGACCACTCACGATCACCTTCCTCATCCTCAAGGTTTCGGGGGTACCACTCCTCGAACAGAAGATGGCAGAACATCCCGACTTTGCCGAGTATCGTCGCCGGACGAGCATGTTCGTACCTCTTCCACCTCGACCATAGTCACTCGGTTTGCTATGTATACCGTCTATATCCTCCGTTGTGCCGATGAAACTCTTTACACTGGCATCACCACGGACGTGACTCGCCGACTAGGAGAGCACAATACGTCCTCTCTCGGAGCCAAGTATACGCGGGGACGTCGACCGGTTACCCTCGCCTACGTCAAGCGGTACCGTACGCGGTCGACCGCTTCGCGCGAAGAAGCGCGTATCAAACGCCTCACACGTCCAGAAAAACTGGCTCTGATAAAAAATCAGTTATCAAGAATTACGTAACGAATTACGTAATTATTCTGCCTTGAGACAGGGAACGTTTTTGGTCGCCCTGATAGGGCAGATACGCTCGAGATACTGATCGCGACCGCTCGCTCCACGATAGTAGTGGTAACGAGCAGGATTTTTGGTGGAATAGTCTTGGTGATACTCTTCGGCTGGATAAAAAACGGTAAAGGGTCTGAGGGTTGTCACCAGGGGGCGATCGTAGGCGCCACTGTCCGTGAGTCGTTTGATTTCCGCCTCCCCAATCATTTTCTCTGTTTCGCTTTGATAAAAAACAGCCGAGAGGTAACTGTCACCCTGATCAACGAATTGGCCAGTGGGGTCGGTGGGATCGATATGGGAAAAGAAATACCGTATGAGGGTCTCGTAGGAGACGATACTCGGGTCATAGCGCACCTCGACTGCTTCGAGGTGACCAGTCGTATGACTACTGACAGAAGTATAGGTCGGGTCGGTGGTCGTGCCACCAGCATAGCCAGAGATGACGGCACTGACACCAGTGAGCTTTTCGAAGTCTGACTCGGTACACCAAAAACAGCCTCCAGCAAAATAGGCCGTCGCTGTGCCGCTCTCCAGGGGTGCGAGGCGAGCTGGTTCATCATAGCGATGAGCACGCCAGTAGAAGACGCTCGAGGCGAGGAGAGCGATAGTGAGTATGGGAAGGAGTAATTTCATAGTGCCAGTATAGCCTGTCCTGTCGCTTCTTCACAACTTCGTTGTTTTGATATGAGGGGAGTATGCGGAAGTAAGCCATTCTTCGGAGGTGTGACCACCGAGGTGATATAAGTGGTATACTGGGAGTATAGACTAATGAATAAGCTCACACATATGAGTCCTCAAGCATTGGTGGAGTATGCACTGGGTCGGATCCGGGCTGGGATCGCCAAGGCAGAACTGAGAGAAGAACTCCTCTCCGTCGGTTGGACGGAAGAAGAGGTAGAGATGGCCTATCGGTCGGCCGTGATCGCTCTCGGGGCGCCACTCCCGAGTGAGGGCAATCGGGCAACCCTCTCGCGCAAGGCGGGGACGGTGGATGTCGTCATCAACTTCTTCTCGTTTATTCTCCTTGGTATTGTGGCGACGGCGCTCGGGACGCTCTATTTCCAGATCATCAATGTCACGTTTCCAGATGCCTTAGATGGGATGAGTTGGTATGGGGTGAGTCAAGCGACGAGTACCATTCATTATGCCATCGCAGCCCTTCTTATCGGCTTCCCACTCTACTTTTTTGCCATGCGTCTATGGTTCCGTAAGTTTCGTGAAGATGAAGGCCGAGTGGAGTCCAAGCTCTCTAAATGGCTCACGTATCTCGTACTCCTCGTGACGGCCGTGACCATGGTAGGAGACCTCATCACCATCGTCTTTACCCTTCTGCAGGGTGAGATTACGGCCCGTTTCTTCTTAAAGGCGCTCACTATCCTCGTCATTGCTGGCGCTGTCTTCGGATTTTACTTTCTCGAACGTCGGAAGATCCAGTATCAAAGTGCCGTATCGAGGCAGGTCTTTCTCAACTTTGGTCGGGGCGTGGCTCTCATCGTGGTGCTTGGTATTGTGCTCGGGTTTGTAGTCGGTGGCTCTCCTGAGACCGCGCGCAACCGAACCTTTGATCAGACTCGAGCCAATAATTTGAGTACGCTCTCTGACTGTATCGAGCAGTATGCCCAGGGCCTCGGGGCGCTGCCGACGACTCTTGCTGACCTGAGGCAGTCGAGTCAGTACAGCTATTGCGCTGGGTACATGAAGGATCCCGAGACGGGAGCCGCCTATGAATATCGCGTCGTGACGCCGTCGCGTGCCGAAGGAGCCACCCGGGTCGGTGCTTTTGAACTCTGCGCCACATTTGCTCTCCCTTCAGCAGGAGCCACGAGTGGAGCCAATATGTACAACGGGGGTTCGGCCCTGTGGTATGAGTATGAGGCTGGACGCAGTTGTGACACCATGACAGCTCGGCTCATGCCGGTCAAATAGATGCTTATGGATACAGTACTCTCTGCTTCACCGCTCTCTTGGCTGTTCGGAGTGATGAATGGTGTGGCGTTTCTCCTCATGCTTTGGGACAAGAGGCAGTCTCGTCAGAGTGGTGCGGAGCGGATTTCTGAGGGTATGCTCTTTTTCTTGGCCACCGTCTTTGGGAGTATTGGGATCCTCCTCGGGATGTTCGTGTTTCGGCACAAGACCCGCAAGTGGTATTTTGTCATCGGCATCCCACTCCTCATCCTTGAGAACCTCGCGCTTCTCTCTGTCCTTGCGAACATGCTGTCGGCTTTCGGAGGGCAGTGAAAAGTGCTACTCTACAGGTACTAATCCTTGAGTTTTGGATATGGATACTAAAATATTTGTCAATCTCCCTGTCAAAGATCTGGATGTGACGATGGAGTTTTTTGCGAAGTTGGGTTTTGAATTCAGTCCAAAGTTTACCAATGAAAATGCCGCGTGCATGGTAGTGAGTCAGGATATATTTGTTATGCTCCTCACCGAAAATTTCTTTCAGACGTTTACCAAGAAGGAACTAGCTGATGCGACCAAGGTAACTGAAGTCATCACCGCACTCTCGGTCGAGAGTCGGGAGGCTGTTGATGAACTCGTCGCGGTCGCACTCGAGGCCGGAGCCGAGGAGGCTCGTGAAGCTCAGGATATGGGATTTATGTACAGTCGGAGTTTTTCTGATCCCAATGGTCATATCTGGGAAGCGTTTTGGATGGATGAGGCAGCCGCTACCGAAGAGGTCGCAGAAAATACTCCTGTCGAATCCGCCCCCAAGGACGATGTGGTAGAATAGAGTTGATGTATGAAGAGAAAAACAAAACACCCTATTTTTGATGCGCACAAGCTGTTTGACTGGTGGTCAGTGCCACACTTCATGTTTGGTGTGGTGACCGCACTGTTTGCGATCTCTTACTCGTGGCCCGCTTTTTCTACTTTTGTCGGGACGCTTATCCTCGCGCTCCTCTGGGAGCTCCTTGAGAAGTACGTCCGTCTCTCAGAGGCGCCCGGTAACGGTTGGATTGACGTTGTCCTCCCGCTCCTCGCCTTTGTCATGACCTACCTCCTCGTTGATCAGGCGGCTCTCAACCACGACCGTCATGTGGGGCTCCTCACGATTACCCTTCTGCTCTATCTGTTTATCAACCTCATTGCGTGGCGGGCGCGCTTCGAAAAGGATGAGGATTTTCTGGGGTAATTTTTTGGGAAGTTGGCCGTATGACCGAAGAAATTTGGCAGAAGAAAAAAGTGTGTATCATCGATGATGATCCCAATCTCCGGGAGATCTACCTCATGAAGTTCAACCAGGAAGGGTTTGACGTGTCTCTTGCAATCAATGGCGAGGAGGGGATGCAGTCTATCCGAGAGAAGCGTCCTGATATCATCCTCCTCGATCTCCAGATGCCGGTCAAAAATGGTGTCGAAGTACTCCAAGAGCTCGCGGCGGACAGCGAACTTTCCAAAATCCCAGTTATCATCCTCACCAATATCGACAACGAGGATGCGTTTCGCGAAGTCGGTAAGTTTGAGACGAGGTTTTATCTCATCAAGTCACTGACGACACCCCAGAAAGCCGTCGACTATGTCCGCGAAGTTCTCTAGTATGGCCCTCCTTATTGATGTCAGAGATACAGAAGAATACGAAGCTGGCCATGCAGTCGGTGCCCTGTCGCTTCCGATCCTTGCCATACTCTACGGTAACCTGGGTTTTTTGGCGGACACGGAAAAATCAACGCCCATTGAACTCTACTGTCATTCGGGTGCTCGGGCAGAACGTGCTCGTCAGGCCCTCATTTCATTGGGTTACACTCAGGTAATCAATCGTGGTGGCTTGGATGATGTCGGGGGAGTGAAATAATTTTAACACCAGGTATATGGAATCAACCGTGGTAGTACTCATAGCGTGGCTGCTCATCTTTGTTGGGCTCGTAGGGACGATTGTTCCGGGGTTGCCAGGTATCGGACTGGTCTTTGGAGGGATTCTCCTCTATGCGATCTTCTTTGGTGTCGAAGTAATCGGTCTCACCACCCTGATTTTTCTCGGAGCGGTCACCGTGTTTTCGTTTGTGATTGACCTCTTGGCCAGTCTCTACGGTGCCAAGCGTTTTGGGGCCAGTCGTGCTGGCATCATCGGATCAGCCTGTGGGGGTCTCGTTGGTCTCCTCGTTCTCAATCTCCCCGGACTCTTTCTCGGTGTTTTTGGGGGAGCGGTCGTGGGTGAGTATCTCATTGCCAAGAAGTCGCTTGAAGATGCACTCAAAGTAGGAGGGGGGAGCATTCTCGGATTTTTGGCGGGGACCCTCATCAAACTCATGCTCGGCATTATTATGGTTGGCGTCTTTGTCGCCAAGATTTGGTTTTAGTGAGACAAGAGAGTGTAACTTTGTGGTATACTAGGGTTGAAAGCCTTCACGATGAAGGGCGAAAAATTGAAACCCACCTGGATTTTCAGGGAAAAATGTAATTTTTTCCGTTAACTCATTTTTCGGGATTCAGCCGCTCTTCTGAATTGAGGGCTTTTCGATTTTAAAGAGATATTTTGGCTTATTCAAGGGAACGTCATGGTTGTTTGAGGCCGTGCCCGCCATACTACGCGTAGCGTTATAGGCAGGGCTTGCACTCCCACGCATTTCATGCTATACTGATACTGTAGATGCGGAAACAGAGTCGAGTTTCACGATTTAATTCACCAGAATACATCAAATATGAACGGAACTATCAAGACCTTGACAGACCGTGGATTTGGATTCATTGCTCGCGAAGGCGAAGTAAAGGATCTGTTCTTCCACTCCAAGGACCTCGTCGGCGTGACTTTCGATGAACTCAAGGTTGGCGATATGGTCACCTTCGAGATCACTGAAGGCCAGAAGGGCCCTGCGGCCACGAACGTAGCTCGCGCGTAAGCTCGGGAAACGACGTCAAAAAAACCACCCAAGTTGGGTGGTTTTTTGTTTGGTAGATGAGGCCACCTTGAGCGACACTTACATACTGGGACAGTGTTCTGTGCCAGGCGTAGAGGGATATCCTCTCACGCTATGAGTGATGCTCAGGTGTCGAAAGTTCTCGCTCGGGAATAGGTTCTCAGATGGGCTCATCTTATAACTCCCAGGGGGACAAATTCTCGAACTTCTACTTTCGTGCCTGATACCAAAAAAGAACTAAGAGATGCTAACCTAGCAACGTCTTGCTAGGGCTTTTAGTATACGGCAATTTTTCTAAAACAGCAACCCTCAAAGTATGCTATGGTGATGATAAGCATTTTCTAGGAGGCATCATGCCTGGCTATAAAGATTCTGCGTTGCGGAGTAGCCTCGCGGAGGCAGCTCTACTCGTGTCTCAGTTCTTTCCAGCGATTGATAGCACGCCACTTTCGCTCCCTGAGGCGCCGAGGTTGGTACATGTAAGTCGAGGGTTTACGCCCATGAAGCGTCTCGTGGCGGGTAACCTCCGGGCACTCTTTACTGATAGTGTGAGTAGGAACACACTGCTTGTCCTCCGGACGGTCGCGACGCCGCTCGAAACCAGTCGGCGGGTTGGTCGTTTCGGGACCACGGAGTATGGCCTGGATGCTCTAGGGCCGTACAAGCGGATTACGCGGAAGCGCCTAATCTCTCGTCGGCCTCTTCCGCCCACAACGGTGCGGATGAGCTTCGAAGAATGGGTCCAGCGTTTTCCGGGCACGCCCGAGGAGCTCCATCATCTGGTCTGTGAGTATCTCGTGGAAGCCATCCTCGCGCTCAAACGTCAAGGGTCTGGATGAATCTATCCGCCCTTTTTCTTTTTCCATAAAAAAGACGCCACGAGTCGGGTGGACTGGTGGCGCAAGTAGGGGGGCGATGTCACTTCATGAGATATCTCGGCGGCGGGGCCGACACCTCAGTTGTATGGAGTGGCGGACCCGTAAACGGGAGCCGGAGCTGGCTTCGGGTGGCGATGGGTCCCGGTACCCTTGTGTGCTGAGGAGAGGCCAGCATGCCCTCGATGCGTTCCCGCACCTTGCCAAAGAAGTAGTTGTACTTCTGGGGTTCGGCGTGGTGATAGACGCCGATAGTGTGGGCGGCCTCGGCGAAGGCACGCCGGAAATCGGACTCGAAATTCCGGTCCTGGGGGTCGCGGACCTGGAGGTTGTAGGCAACTGCTGTGAGCAGTATGCCGACGTAGTCCGGGGTAGGAGCTGGAAGGGCCATGACGCCTCCTTGTGGTTGGGGGTGGGTTGTAAAATTACTAACCTTGTATTATACTCTAATTTACCATAAAAGTCAACCCCGTTAAAGAAAAGTCGCTGCAAGCGACTGAAGTCGCGCTAGAGGCGCAGCGTTCTTTAACGGGGTCAACCCCGAAAAAGAGCATGCCAAAACTGTGGGAGAAAAAAGTGACGCTTTTAGCGTTTCAAAAGAAGAATAGCCTGCCGGAAACACCGGGGGTGTATTTCTTCTTGGACCACGAGGGCACACTCCTCTATATCGGCAAAGCGACGTCGCTCCGTGATCGGGTGCGGAGCTACTTCGTGCAGGATGTACTCGTGACCCGTGGGCCCAAGATCCGTCTCATGCTCGAACAGATTGCGAGTATCGCTTATGCGGAAACTGAATCGGTCCTCGAGGCACTCATCCTCGAAACCAATCTCATCAAGGCTGAACAGCCCCCGTACAACACCGACGCCAAAGACAACAAAAGTTTTAACCATATCGTCATCACCAAAGAAGAATTCCCTCGCGTCCTTATCGTCCGGGGCCGTGACA
>CAYWLN010000005.1:0-26693 GCA_964459475.1 uncultured Bdellovibrionales bacterium
TTGTTTACTTCGACGGTTCATTGAAAAAATTCTTTTTGAGACCGTCTACAGTCAAGCGGGCACGGTTTCTGTCGCAGACAGAAGAGCGCGACTGTAGCAGAACGAGTGGCACGCCGGGCCATGAGAGTGTCGCAAAAAGAATATTTTTCAAATGAACCTCAGCCAAAAATCACTTAATTCGTTGAAAGAGCGGCTCAACTTTGCCCGTGACGAGAGCGGTAGCGATTTTCTCTGAAGTACCGGGAAGGAATGGACGCACCTCAGCACTAATCTGGGCGAGCTGGTGCCTGGCATACTTCATCACTTCGACAAATTTCTCCGTATCTGGCTCGAGTTTCCAAGGCTCTTCTTTGCCGAGGTATTCATTGAGCATCTGGACGCTGGTCCAGATATGGACGAGGGCACTCGAGAGATCAAACTTGGCAAAGAATGGCGCGAGTGCACCCGACACTCCCTCCTCAGATACTTCGATCTGCTTCGACTCTTCGGTCGTGAGTTTTTCGGAGAGCTTCACGATGCGTGAGACCAGGTTCCCCAGGCCATTGGCGAGGTCCGCATTGTACTTCTCAGTCATCTTGTCCCATGACAAATCCCCGTCCCGCGTGTACGGGAGCGCGGTAAGGAGGAGATAACGCGTGCCATCAATGCCGTACTTCTCCACGAGGTCACTCGGATAGATGACATTTCCCAGAGACTTGGACATCTTCTGACCATTGATGGTCAGGTATTCATGGGCGTAGATAGTGGTCGGGAGTGGGAGGTTGGCCGAGAGGAGCATAGCCGGCCAGTAGATAGCATGGAAACGAAGGATGCCCTTGCCGATGACATGGACTTTTTCACTATCAGTAGCATTCCAATATTTCTGATACAACTCGCCTTCACCCTCATAATCAAGCGCAGTAATATAATTTGCCAATGCGTCCACCCAGACATACATGATCTGCGACTCATCACCTGGCACGGGTACACCCCAATGTTTAGCTCGCTCGACGGAACGAGACATTGAAAAATCCTCTAAACCAGATTTGATAAATGCTATAACCTCATTTCTGCGGTAGTCGGGATAGATCGCGAGGTCACCACTCTCAATGAGAGCGAGGAGTCGGTCACTATAGTTCGACAATTTGAAGAACCAGTTCTGTTCCTGAATGTGTTCTGGCACTTTCTGGTGATCAGGACATTTACCCTCAATCAAATCCTTTTCATTTTTGAATTCTTCACATCCGATACAATAGAGACCACTGTAGGACTTAAGCTCCAAATCTTTAGGGTCGAGTGCCTGCCAAAATTTAGTGGCTCCGGCAAAATGTCTTTCTTCAGTAGTACGGATGAACTGATCTAGTGAAAGATTTAAAGACCCAGAAAGTGCTTGAAACGCCTCTGCATTTTCAGCGACAAATTCAGCCACTGGTTTTCCTGCCTGCTCAGCCGACTGTACGTTCTTAATTGCGTTTTCATCCGACCCAGTCAAAAAATACGTGTCGTATGCAGGTGGCCGGTGATATCGCGCAATAACATCTGCCTGTACTAATTCCACTGCATGCCCCACATGAGGAACCGCATTAACATATGGTATTGATGCGGTGATAAAAAATGGCTTGTTCATGGTATTTTTTAGTGATTATTATTGACAAAACTGGATTTATGGTGTATACTGTATTGAACAGTGCCGTCGGTACTGTCAGTTCCCCCCAACAGGAGGTCCCATGGACGCCCCCATCATCGAAGAGGAATTCTCCGGTCCTGAATGGGCCATCCTGGTCATCGGACTTGCTTTTGTCCAGATATTTACCTGGACCGTCCAGCTGACTGTCTGGTTGGCTGGCTCCAGTGTCTGGAGCAAGACTGACCGGGCCGTTGGACGAGCCATCCTCCAAGGCTGGACCAGGTTTTCCAACCTGGTCGACCGCGCGATCTATTCGCGCACCGCGACCATCGCTCTTGGCGTCGTGCTCATCATCATCGCCATCTCAACCGCTTTCCTGGTCGCTGGCCAGGTAAGCCCCGCCGTACGGGAGTGGCTGACACCCCGCTAGGCCCCCGGACCTGATTGCAAACGCAGTCGGGTCCGCGTCATTTTTAACGTTCTGTCCGACATTCCACATTCTACATTCTTCTTTCTTCATACGCTACTATCGTAAACTCCCCCTTCATTTTCCCGGCCTTACTCTCAAGATAGGTCTTTACTTCACTGACACTGCCGCGCACCACTTCTTCAAATATTTTGGTCAGCTCTCGTCCCAGGACGAGTTTTTTGTCTTGCCTAGGCTCCGTGAGACTGGTGGGTGCCAATTCCATCAGGAGCTCGAGGTTCTTGATTACTCGGTGAGGTGACTCGTAGTAGATGACTGGCATCGTACTCTCGGCCACACCCCGGAAGAACGTCTCCCGACCTTTCTTGTGAGGCGGAAACCCGAGGAACACGAACTCTCGCATATCGATCCCCGCTACACTGACGATGGCCCCGAGAGCATTCGCACCCGGTATTGGCACCACTCGGACACCTGACTCGATCGCCAAGGCTACCAGGACATTCCCAGGATCGGATATTCCCGGAGTACCAGCGTCCGTGACGAGGGCCATACTCTCGCCTGCGAGCATGCGGGCGATGAGCTTGCTGGCTTTATCGGCCTCAGTGTGCTCATGAAACGAAACGAGGGGCTTTGAGATTTCAAAATGCCGGAGGAGATTCCCGGTCACGCGCGTGTCTTCGGAGAGCACCGTATCCACGCTCTTGAGTGTCTCCAAGGCGCGGAGGGTGATATCGCCGAGGTTGCCGATAGGAGTCGCGACGATGTACAACATTCCAGCATCCATAGTATTAGGCCTGATTGCTTTTCTTGAGGAGGAGGTCTTCCACGAACACCGAGAGGATCATCGTGATAGGCACCGCGAGGATGATACCGATTGGACCACCGAGCTCAAGTCCAATGAGGATAGCGACGATAAGGGCGACCGGATTGAGACCAGCCGAGTGCTTCATCACCTGAGGGGCGACGATATGAGCTTCTACCTGATGGGCCACGATATAAAAGGCGAGGGCTGAAGCACCGAGGACTGGCGAGGAGAGGAGTCCGATGACAATGGCTGGCACAGCCGCGAGGACTGGGCCGACATACGGGAGAATCTCCATCAGGCCCCCGAAGAGAGCGATGGCGAGGGCGTACGGCACACCGAGGAGTGAGAGTCCGATGTAGTAGATCCCAAAGGCGATGAGCATGAGGAGCATCTGACCAAAGAGCCACTGACTCACTTTGCCCTGCATGCGACTAGCAATCGAGAGAGCCTGGGCATGATACTCCTTGGGAGTCATGAGGAGGAAGAATTTTTCAATACCCTTTTCTTCAAGTGACAGATAGAGAGCGAGGAAGAAGTATCCAATGAAGTGGATAAAGCTCTGGAAGAGATCGAGGGTAGTCGAGAAAATCTGAGTAAACCATTGCGAGATGTTACCCTCGATGTTCTGCGAGAACTCATCCTGTCGGAACTCAACTCCGATACTCTGAGCGTAACTCTGAAGTCCGCTCATGAAACTGTCGAGCCGCTTGGCATACTCCGGCCAATTCAAAAGAAACTGTTTAATTTCCGAGAAAAAGAGCGGGAAGAACACTGCCAAAAGGAGTACTCCTGCAAAAAAGAGGAGCGAGTACGAGATAACGACCGAGGCCGTCCGAGACAGACCAAATTTCTGAAGTCGGGCGATCGCCGGGACCAGGGCCGCAGACGTGAGCACAGCAAGGAGCACCAAGACGACCACATCTCGGAGGAGATAGAGGACATAAGCCACCGCCAAGAGGAGCGCTGCTCGAATGAGCACCCTCGTCCCGACTTCGACGTGTTCGTTTACTGTCATACGTGTGATGAATTTAGAATGTAGAATTTTAAATATAGGCTACATCCACTGTTGAATCGACATTCTTCATTCAACATTCAACATTCTCCGAAGCTTAGCTTCGGATGCCTTTGGTCCTATTACTGCCAAGTTCAACTTCTTATTAACGAAGATATCCTGAGCTACGCGAAGGATATCGTCGGACGTCACACGATCGATGTGCTTCCGCTTTTCTTCGGGGAGAGTAATCTCACCGCGGATGGTCTCCTGACTGACGAGATACTCCACCACGTCGTCCGAGCCCTCGAGTCCCATAGCGAGCTTGCCCTTGATATACTCTTTGGCTTTCTTGAGTTCCTCCGTATCAACTTTTTCGGTCGCGATTTTCCGGTACTCATCGAGGATGACCGTGATAGTCTGCTCCAGGTTCTCGTGCTCCACTCCTGCCTGGGTAGCGAGATAGCCAGCGTCATGATAGCTCTCGGTCATGGTGTGGACACTATAGGCCAATCCGCGCCGTTCCCGCACCGCCATAAAGAGTCGACTCGACATCCCACCTCCGAGGAGGGTCGAAAGAACCGCGAGCACATAGCGGTCCGGGTGATACATATCGTACGATCGGACACCGAGGATGAGCTGGGTCTGGTCAGTTTTCTTGTTCTGGACGTAGACCTCGGGGACTGACTGCTTCTTAGTGTTTTTCTTGAACACTGGCTTCTTCCCGGTCCGGATACCCGCAAAGTGCTTTTCGATTTCTTTCTTCACCACCTTGGGATCAATCTTGCCGGCGACGCCAATAACGACGTTCTCAGCGACATAACCACGATTGAGGTACTTGATAAAATCCTTTCTCATAAACCGCTTGAGGTTTTCCTTGGGACCGATGATCTCCCAGCCAAGCGGCGTATCGCCGTAGAGGTGGAGCTCCCAGAGGTCACCGATGTGACGCATCGGCATGTCCTCGTACATGTTGAGCTCTTGGAGAACTGGTCCGCGCTCACGGTCAATTTCTTCTTGCTCAATCTTGGCATTGAGAAACAGGTCACTGACCACATCGAGAGCGGTATCCCAGTGATGAGCCTCGACTTTGGCATAGTAGGCGGTGCGGTCCTTGCCCGTATAGGCGTTGTACTCGGCGCCGATGGCATCGAGTTCCTTGGAGATATCCATCGCCGTCGGACGCTTGGCTGTCCCCTTGAAGAACATGTGTTCGAGAAAATGCGCCAAGCCGTTCTCAGCGCGTGATTCATAGCGTGACCCTACCCCGGTCATGACAATCACCGTCGCTGTCTGGGTCTCCTGCATCGGTGCCAAGAGTATCCGGAGTCCATTCTTCAGGGTGTGTTTCTGGTATTTCATGTGGATAGAATTTAGAATCTTGAATCTAGAATCTTGGAGGGGCTTACGAAAGATACTTATGAAGTTCTTCAATCTTCACTCGCTCCTGCTTCATAGTGTCGCGGTCGCGGACGGTGACGGCGCCATCGGTGAGAGTATCGAAGTCGACGGTCACACAGTACGGGGTACCGATCTCATCCTGGCGACGATAGCGTTTGCCGACGTTGCCATTGTCATCGAACTCACAGCGGAAGTCCTTCTTGAGCGTCGCAAATATCTCTCGTGCCTTCTCTACCAGTTCCGGCTTGTTCTTCATGAGTGGAAACACAGCGACCTGCACCGGGGCCAGCTTCTTCGGAAATTTCAGTACCACTCGTATTTCTTGGTCACCAACTTCCTCGCCCGGCTCATTCGATGCAGTCGTTTGGACGGGTTCTTCAGTATAGGCATCCGTGAGCACAGCCAAAAAAGTCCGGTCTAGTCCGACAGATGTCTCGACGATCCATGGAGTGAACTTCTCATTGGTCTGTGGGTCACGATAGGACAAATCCTCTCCAGAAAACTTGCTGTGTTGGGTCAGATCGTAATCGCTCCGATTGTGGACTCCCTCAAGCTCCTTGAAACCAAACGGGAAGTTATACTCGATATCCCAGGCAGCCTTGGCATAGAACACCAAGTTCTCATGCTGGTGCCAACGAAGATTCTCGGGCTTAATGCCGAGGTCGATATAGTACTGGAAACGCTTGGCACGCCACTCTTCATACGCCGTCGCTGCTTCTTCTGGCCGGACAAAATACTGCATTTCCATTTGCTCGAATTCGCGCTTGCGGAAGATAAACTGGCGAGCGGTGATTTCATTACGAAAGGCTTTACCAATCTGAGCAATTCCAAATGGTACTTTGACTCGAGATGAATCAAGCACGTTCTTGAAATTAACATAAATCCCCTGACAGGTCTCACCCCGGAGATAGGTAGGATTCTGTGTCCAACCTGCCTGTCCGGTAGGCAGGTCACCTGTGAAGTTGCCGAGGTTGGATTGTACCAGTAGGTTAAAACTTTTGGCTTCACTAAAGTTTTGCTTGCCACACTTGGGACACTTTACCTTGGCTTTGTTATCGGTAAACAACTGATTTATTTCAGCCTCGGTCATCTTTTCATCAGCGAAGACACCAATCTCTTCAAGAAGATGATCAACGCGTACCCGAGAATGGCACTCTTTACACTCTGCCAGTGGATCGGAAAATCCCCCCACGTGACCAGAGGCTTCCCATACTTTTGGGTGCATAAATATCGCGCTGTCGAGTCCGACGATGTTTTCATGATCGCGCACCATCGCCTGCCACCAGGCCTCGCGGATATTCTTGGCGAGCTCCACACCATATGGACCAAAGTCATAGACAGCAGCAAATCCCCCGTAAATTTCCGAGGAAGGAAACACAAAACCTCGGCGCTTACAGAGCGACACTATTTTCTCCATCAAATCGTTTTTGGTCTCAGCCATATGGTTGACAAAAGTAATATTCTCCTGTATAGTATACAAGTTGTTTGACATTTTCAGTGTACAGGCAAACGCCTGTTGTTTCAACCCAAGAAGGGCATATCGCCCGAGGAGAACGTCATGGAGAGCATCGCGTGGGAAGTTTTGGCCAAGTTGGCAATCTTCCTCATGGTGGTTGCATTCTTGTACTGGGTGTTCCGGACCAAGAGTCCCAGCTGTCCCGTCCCTGAGTGTGGCTGTTCGGAATCCGATGAACTCGGACCTGACGCCACCGGGCGCCAGCGCTACCAGTGCTGGGCCTGTCATCATGTCTGGGCGGTTGATGACTGCCAACCAGCCGATCCTGCCCGCACGATCAAGATGAATTAGGGGTCAGCATGCTGAACATCCTCATCATCGTTGTCATCGTCGGCGTACCTGCTCTTCTCATCTGCAAGATGCTGTTGAGGGCAAGGAGAGGGGTCACGCAGTGTCCCTGTGACGGCAACGTCACTCCACTGGCCGGCCACGGTCCGTGCGGTTGCACGTTGCAGGTCATGACGGAGGAAGACATGGCTCGGCACCACAAACAGCACAAGTAGGCCACAATCACGCGCGTACGGAGAACCATTCCGGCCGCGCTTTTTTCATACTCAAATTTATGCCTCGGCGCGGAGTCGCTCCATGAGACGCATATAGAAACGCAGGTTGTGCTCGGACGCGAGGCGGAGGGCGAGGGGTTCGCCAACTTTCAAAAGATGTTTGAGATAGCTCCTCGTGTAACGAGTACAAAGCGTGCAGTCACAGGTCGGATCAACCGGAGTGAAGTCACTCGTAAACTGCTCGTTCTTGATATTAATTGTTTCATAAAAATCTTCCGATAACTCCGGCGTTTCGTTTTTCCAAATGAACAAACGTCCATGTCTTCCTTCCCGGGTCGGGATAACACAATCAAACATATCCCAACCCACCCGATGGAAGCGTACAATGTCATCCGGCGTCCCCACACCGAGGGCAAAGCGGATACTGTCTTCGGGGAGATACGTCGGAATGGCTGTGATAATGTCCTCAAGAAATGTCCCGTCGGTATCGATATGGCGCCCACCGAGACCATAGCCATCAAACCCGATAGCGACCAGCCCCTCGGCACAGCGCTTTCGTTCCGAGAGCATCTTGCCACCCTGCACCACGCCAAAGATAAGTGGCCGGTTCTGGTCAGTCAGTCCTCGCGCTCCTACCTGTCGATCATACTCCTCTCGACATCGCTTGGCCCAGCGGAGGGTCCGGTCCACTGCCGAGACAATGTCCTCTTCGGAGGCATCATTCGGGCGCGGATCATCGAGCACCACCATCATATCCACCCCGAGATCAAACTGGACCTGGATAGAGCGCTCTGGAGTGAGGAGGTGTTTGGAACCATCGAGGACCGAACGAAACTCCGCTCCTTCTTCGGTGATTCGTCCGAGGTCGGGATTCTGGTGAATAAGTGAGTAGACCTGGTAGCCGCCCGAATCAGAGAGAACCGGATGTGGCCAGTCCATAAATTCGTGAATGCCCCCGACCACAACGCCTTCTCCGTAGTTATGTCGGGCGAGCTCTGCGGCATCCCGGATGAGTGCTTCACCAGGTTGTAGAAAAAGATGATAGGTATTCACCACGAGCGCCTCGACACCGGCTCGCTCCAGATCCTCGCGCGTCAAACCACGCACCGTCGCGCGCGTGGCGTCCGGCATAAAAAAGGGCGTCGCGAGACTCCCTTTTCTGGTCTGTATGTGACCGATGCGACGCCCATCGTGCTCGGTGCGATCTCGCCAATGGCTCATGCGAAGAAAACTAAGGGGTAGCTCGGACGCGGTACCCGCTGTCAGGGACCGAGGCGTCCTCAGGAATACTACTCGTTTTCCCAGCTTTTTCAAGTCGGAGGTCCCGTTCAGTAAATACGTCCTTGCCGGTAAACACCATCTTGCTCACGAGCGTCACTTCTTTGTTGACGAGTGAGGCATCGGGTGTCGCCCCCACCTGGAAGACAATCTGGCGGGTGATACCAGGGGCAAACGTCCCCATATCCCACACCAATTCATTGGTCCGTTCGTTGAATGAGAGCTTTTCGCCAGGAGCATTGGTCTGTCCGGTATAGCGGATACCACTTGGGAGGAGGACACTCATACGACTGTCCTTGATTTCGTTTGAGGAATTGGCGAGGACCAAATGGAGGGTATAGGTAGTTTCTTGATCGACGAGCGGTGGTATCGGACCAGTATTTGGGATGAGAGCATCCTGATAGTAACCCCGGAGGTCACTTGAGAGCATCGTGTTTAACTTTACGATGAGGGTGTTACTCGCGACGACTTTGGTCACACCGACGATCGCCGGGATGTCAGGACTGTCTATCTTGGCGATGGAGCGAACGACGGGATTGCGCGCGCCAGCGACACCCTGCTCCGGGTTGGGATAGGTCTTTATACTAAAAGCGAGGCGTCCCGTCTGACCCGGATCGACGCGAGCGAGCGAAGGCACATCAGATGCCTTCCAGATGATCGACTTGCGGGACTGACTATAAGCACCTTTGACGTTGTCATTTTCAAACTGGAGCGTCCCGAGATCAAGAAACGGCGAGTCGAGCTCGACGGTCACGATGGCATCACGGATACCAACATTGCCATCATTGCGGTACTCGATATCATAGCGGAGCGGTTCACCAGGATTGGCATCCCCCTCCGTCGCACCGTTCACAGACTGCCTAATAGAAAATGGCGATGCCACCATCTTGGTCTTGCGCTGATTCTCACCGTAGGCGACAAATGTCCCATCCCCTTGGATGATTCCGATGCCTCCTTCGATCAATTTCTGTTCATCACGTGATCCAGTGAGTCTGCCTCTCACGGCTATGGTACCTTCTGCACCAGGTGGCAGAGCTCCGATATCCCAGACGTTCTTCTGATCGGTCGATCGAGGGGTCGCTCCGGTAAAGATGAACCCGGCTGGATACTCGAGCTTTATCTTGAGACCAGAAAATGGAATGTCGCCCGGATTGCCATAGCGGATGTCATACTGAATTTCTTGGTCGGAGGTCAGCTCAAACGGAGCATCAATCTCAAAGAATATCGGCGACGAGACGATACGGACCGAGCGCTCTGCCTTCTTTTCATAACTACTCGAGATATTGTTCGGACTATAGCGGAGGGTCACCGCGATTTTGACTTCATCACCTTTGGCACCATAGAACTTGCCGGAGAGTTTGGTTTTGACCCGGGCATTGGAAGCGACGTCACCTACGGCGAGTTCCGCTCGCGACTTTTTGATATCGAGGCCGAGAGCCGGTTCTGGACGAAAGGTCTCCGGATACTCAAAGACGAGGGTCGCGTTTTCGATGCCCATCCAGTTCGTATTGGCGTACTCGAGATCAAACGATGTTAGTTCGGCTCCGGCCACATCAGCTGGACCAGTAAATTCGAGTGTGATGTTGTCCTGGGAAAAGATATTGGCCCGGAGTTTCATGAGTATACCTCCGATGAGAAGGAGCGCGGCCACACCACCCAAGACTATCGCCAGGGTCTTGCGACGCTTGCGGGCACGATCATCGGAAGAGATGATGGCCTCCACCGGTTCAGGAATCACGAGGTCGACTTTGGACGGCAAAGATTCATTGCCCCAGCCTTCGGTCTTCTGAAACTGAGCGAGGGTGTCGGTATCGGCGTGAGCATTCTCCGGACGAAAAGTATCCGGCTTGCGAGTGCGATCGAGATGGAGGTCTCGACTATGCAGTCTGTCATTGAGTTCGGTGAGTCCCATAGGGGTTTGTTTTCTTGCCCTGTGTAATTCAAGCTTCGTAAGCTTTGAGCGAATACAACGGAGTATATTTTCCTCTATTTTATCATTTTCAGCCCTTTTAGGAAAACAAATATCTTCCGCATTCGCTATTACACAGGGTAAATAGCAAGAAACTAGCTCTCAATCCACTGAAAAAAGCGTGTCGCTACCCGCCGTGCCTCTCGGACATCCTCCGCTGACACTGCTACCTTGGGGAGTGTGACCAATTTGTTTTTGAGAAAGAGCCGAATGAGTTTGATCACACTCTCGCTCACTGGGAGGGCGCCATGGGTCGTATGGGCGTGCTCACTCCTGAGGATGCCTCCGGCGCTCGGACTAAAGAAATGTCGCTCACCGGTCGCCAGCTTTTCTCCAGACACTACACATATCCCCGTCTCGATTTCATAGCCGAGATGGGCGTAGAGTTGAAAGAGGAAACCCTCCGTCACGAGGAGAACCTTGCCAGTCTTCCCCTCCTTCGCCAGATCATTCACGATATCGAGATACTCACCAAGGAGAGTAAAGAGGGCCCTGTCCTGTTCTTCCCAGCCCACGAGGCGCTCAAAGATACTCACCGCCTCCATCGTCCGGCGGAGGATATCGAGGTTGTTCCGGAGATGGATATAGCTCTTTTCAGCTACCGCTCCCGCAATCTTTCCAGCTCCCCGCCCCTTCACCACAATGACCAGACCCTGCATGAGAGTCTCGAGCTGTCCGGCGAGCTTGGCCTCGGGCTTCCGTACGCCCTTCGCGACCAACTGCAATTTGCCGGCCGATTCGGTATACAGCGTATAGAGCCGATCCGTCTCACCAACCTCTTTCTTCCTGAGCACAATAGCGTTATAGCGGAGTTCCACTCTGGAGATGAATCAAGATTTACAATTTTTGATTTATGATTGGAGAAATTCGATGACTGTTTTCGCGAGTTCCTCCGTGGGCTTATTGGTCTCAAGAAACAGTTTCCTCCCTGGCATCTGTGTATAGTCGAACGATCCAGGATTAAAAGGGTGCAAATTCAGCCTCTCCTGATCATGATGCCCAGGATGCCGAGCACGCGTCTCATGACGACGTTTCCGTTCTTCCTCATCAATGGAGCAAATGATCATCCGAAGGTCTATATCGTACTTTTCTAACCATTCTTGGAATCGCTTGGGATTATCAGGATGATTGAACGGACCCTCTAACATAACATCAATACCGTTCTCAATTGAGTCCTCACCCAAAGCAATCATCATTTTAATAACACACTCTCCATACCGGTGACTGTCTTCGAGTGTTTTGCCCTCAAGCAGTGTATACATCCTTTCTTTCATGGCATCTTTGTGCAGGCAAAAAATGTTCAGCCTCCTTGAGATTTCTTTGGCTAGCGTTGTCTTCCCTGACGCTGGCAACCCGCAGAAAATAATCACTCGACTCATACTCGTCTGAGACTCAAAGTAAATTCTTCGTCATCGAGAGTAACGGTTTCTTGATACTCGGCATCGGTGAGAGCGCCTTTTTGTACAGTTGTGGCGAGGACTTCATGAGCGATTTCGGTTTCGAACTTGGCGAAGACTTCATCCTTGCCGATGTAGCCGAGGATGATGCGGTCCTCCACATTGAACTTGGCCTTCTTGCGACCCTCTTGGATAGCCCGTACCACTTCCCGCATCTCTCCTTCGAGTTTCAATTCAGGAGTGATTTCTGTATCAAGCGCCATAGCCACCTCTAGCTTTTCATCAACAAAAATTTCTTTGACGTTCAACTCCTCTCTGAGGATTTCATGCATTTCGCTTGCTACTTGCTCCTTGATACTAACTTTTGCTAACGGTTGTCGAACTTTCACTTTGGCATCAGATCGAAGTTTCAGTCCCTCTGTCACCAAATCACGGACGGCATGCATTTCCCCACTCAATTTCTCATCAATCAGACTTTTATCTGATACCGGATAATCCGCAAGATGAACAGACTCCTCCCCCGTAAGATTCTTGTAGATTTCCTCAGCAAGAAACGGTGTGAATGGTGCCATCAATTTCGAGAGCGTGACTAGGACGGTATAGAGCGTTTGGTAAGCTTGTTCTTTATCGCTGTCATCCTCTGATTTCCAGAAACGCTTACGGCCACGACGAATGTACCAGTTGGAGAGGTTATCAACAAATGGCGCAAAGGCACGCGTCGCCCGATTCAGTTCGTACTGCTCCATGGCACCATCCACTTCTTGGATGAGAAACTGGAGTTCCGAGAGAATCCAACGGTCCATCAAGTTGTCTGATGCAACCGCGTCTTTCTTGGGTGTCCAGTTGTCGATACTCGCATACGTCGTGAAAAACGAGTACGAGTTCCAGAGCATGCGGAAAACGTTCCGCACGATATCAGAGAGGTCACGCTCAGAAAAGTTCAGATTCTCAGCGGCCACTACTGGCGACGAGAGGAGATAGTAACGGAGAGCATCAGCTCCATACTTATTGAGGATATCCATCGGGTCGGGATAGTTCTTGAGGCGCTTGGACATTTTCTTACCATCTTCGGCGAGGACGATACCGTTCACGATGACATTCTGAAAGGCGTTACTGTGTTTGATCCCTGTCCCAATCACGTGCTGATAGTAGAACCAGGCCCGGGTCTGATCCACACCCTCAGCAATGAAGTTGGCTGGGAAGGTTTGCTCGAACTGTTCCTTGTGCTCAAACGGATAGTGATTCTGAGCATACGGCATCGAACCACTATCAAACCACGTATCGAGCACGTCCGGGATACGATGCATCGTTTCGCCACATTTCTCGCATGGAAGCGTCACCTCATCGACGATGTGCTTGTGGAGATCCTCCACCTTCTGCTCAGACAATGATTCGAGTTCAGCGACCGATCCAATCACTTTCAGCTCACCACAGGTACATTTCCAAAGTGGCATGACAGAAGCCCAGTAGCGCTGGCGACTGATAGACCAGTCGCGGGCACCTTCGAGCCACTTGCCCCAGCGACCCTCTTTGATGTGCTCCGGGGACCAATGAATACTCTTGGCGAGCTCGAGCATCTCGGGCTTGATCTCGGTTACCCTCACAAACCACGACGATGTCGCGTAGTTCAAAAGTGGCGTATCACAGCGCCAGCAGTGTGGGTAGCTGTGCTCATATTTTTCCTTGGCAAAGAGCGTCCCCTGCTTGGCCAAGTACTTGATAATTTCTACGTCCATCTCTTGTGGATTCTCGGTCGGTTTGACCTGTCGCCCGGCAAAGTCTGTCACTTCGGGTTTCATCGTGCCATCCATGTTCACATGCTGGACCCAAGGCAAGTTGTTGGCCTTGCCGAGCTGCATGTCATCTTCACCAAAAGCCGGTGCTTCATGGGCGATACCGGTTCCCATGTCAGTCGTGACAAAGTCGGCATGGTAAATCTTCCAGCCCCGCCCGCATTCGCTACGCGAAAGCGTTGCGGGCGCGGCATTCTCCCCAATCACTTCACACTGTTTTGAATAATAGTCAAAGAGTGGCTTGTAGGATTTTCCTACGAGCTTTGCGCCTTTGTATTCTTCCACTACTGTGTACCCTTCTTCACCAAAGATTTTTGAAAGCAGTGCTTTGGCAACAATAAATCGTACTAGCTCACCAGCACCTTCATCTTTCTTCTCAATCGTGACGTAGTCCAGGTTTTCATTGACCGCGAGCGCCACGTTCCCTGGCAGGGTCCACGGAGTCGTCGTCCAGGCCAGGACTGAAGTCTTCACTAATTCCCCGAGCAGCTCAAATTCTGCTGTCACGGCCAGGTCTTTCACGTCTTTGTAGCCTTCGGCCACTTCGGACTGTGAGAGGGTCGTCTCACAGCGCGGACAGATATGCATGGTGCGATAGCTCTCGTAGACGAGACCCTTGTCCCAGAGTTCCTTGAACACCCACCAGACGGACTCCATAAAGTCCCGATCCATAGTGGCATAGGGATGCTCCATATCAGCCCAGCGACCAAACCGTCCGATGACTTTCTTCCATTCCCCCACATACTCGAGCACCTTGGAACGACAGGTCTCATTGAACTTGGCCACCCCGAGTTCTTCAATCTGCTTCTTATGCGTGATACCCAGTGCCTTCTCGGCAATGTTTTCGATCGGCAGTCCATGACAGTCCCAGCCCCATTTGCGCTCCACGCGGTAGCCCTTCATGGTGAAGTAGCGAGGCACGGTGTCTTTGATGGCGCTCGCCACGATATGGCCATAGTGCGGGGTCCCCGTCGCAAACGGCGGGCCATCGTAAAAGCTATACAACTTATCAGCCGGTCGTTGGTCGATAGATTTCTGAAAGATTTTTTCCGCGTCCCAAAACTTGAGGATCTCTTCCTCCATCTTCGGAAAACTCACCTGCGAGTCCACCTTTTTGAAAGTTTTCATGGCTTTATTGCTAAACTGTTTTATGGCTAGTCACTCAAATGGTCGTTTGTATATTTAATCAATGTATTGATATCTTTTGGTAGCTCCTTCAAGCTTTTGAAGATATACTCGTAATCTTTTTCTTCTATAAGATTCCGCCTCTTGGATTTTTCGAGCCAATCAAGCGACTCATATACAGAGGCTCGGGCAATTCGATAGAAGAATACTTTATCCTTCTTCCCATATCTCCCGAATCCTTCGGCAATATTTGCCGATACCGAGTCAATCGCTCGGGCAAACTGTGAACCAACTGTCTGACGTGCGAATACTTCCCACAACGTCACAATGTCCCAAACCACATTGGAAAGCGCAAAGGCTTTCTTGTATGAACTAATCTTGTTCAAAGTAAGATACTCTTGAGTCATAGTTTATAACAATGAATCAATACATCAATTTGACCATGAAAATAAAAAAATCCTTAACACAAAAACTGTGCTAAGGGCGTGAGCGACAATACGTGTCGAACGCGGTACCACCTTTGCTTTAGTAGAGAGTAGTAAGAAGTAAGCAGTACATAGTAGGCAGGATATTTCCCTCGCTTTCTACATTCTACTTTCTACATTCTACTTTCCACCCTTCATGACAGCTATTACGGGCGTACCCGCCAAGTTCTACTCATCGCAATGATTTTCTTCTTGGGGCGAGTCACGTCGCTCGCGAGCGACGGTGACGAGGGAGTGATGCCGGCCAGTTCGAACGGGTCTCCTTCAGCGCTTGTAGTGAGAGGATACCATCCAAAAACGCAAAAATCAAGCGTCCCCGGCTATTTCAGACCATGAGCATGGAAGCACTCGTGGTACTGCCGATCCATACCCATGATATGTTCTACAAGCCAGTCTTCGAGAAAATCGAGGAGTTCGTAGGGATTATCGAGTGCACCCTCGTCCCAGCGTACCTTGAGCGCGAGGAGGCGCTCAGTCAAGAGACGATGTGCCTCCTTGTGTTCAACCGCATGTTCATAGTGAAACTCATCGAAGTAACGCTCTTCGGATTCAAAATGAAAATCCGTGTACTTGAGCAACTGTTCAAAGATATCACCGAGCACCTCTCGTTCTTTGCGCTCCATGATCGAGGCATAGAGATCATTGATGATACCAAAAAACACCTTGTGTTGTTCGTCAAACATCTCCACGCCGACACTGTACTTCTTGCTCCATTCAATCGCTACCATAGGTTTGTATTATGAGTGACGCATATTCTCCTTTCTCATCCTCTCTAGTCCCGAATCATCACCTGGCCCACCCGCGGAACAAGTGTGAGACACCACTTTTCCATCAGAGCGCGCGAAAATGGATGGTACTTAGCAAAGATCGGATGAAGCGTGTGTCCCGGACGAAAGGTCTGGAGATAGTAACGCTCAGCGCCGGTCAGGAGCTCGGCCATATCCTCGAGCACCTCCACTGTATGCACTTCTTTGATGAGGGTGGTGCGAAACTCATAGGGAATTCCCGCCGTCTTCAAGAGTTCAATGCTTCTCATGATCTGCTCCCCGGTGACGCCACCGCCGACTAACTTGGGGTATTCCGAGAGCGATGTTTTGACGTCCATGGCCACATAGTCGACCAGTCCCTCGCGGAGGAGTCGCTCGAGCATCTCCGGGTGTCGGCCATTGGTATCGAGCTTGGTGAGAAAGCCTCGGGTCTGGATCGCCCGCATGAAATCAGGGAGGTCCGGCCAGATAGTCGGCTCGCCACCAGAGACCACTACTCCCTCGAGGAGTCCGCGACGCTGGTCAAGAAAATTGAAAAACGTCTCTGTCGCAATGAACCCCGACTCAAGCGCTCGAATCTGCTCCGGCACCACAAACTCCGGATTGTGACAGAAGCCACAACGCATACTGCATCCCGGGGTAAACGCGATACAGGCCACCCTGTCGGGGTAGTCGAGCATCGTGAACCGTTGGATAGCTGAGAGCTTCATCAGGATTGATTAGGCCGCTTGTTCACCATAGCGCGCCTCAAAAGACGCATTGTCTGCGACACATTCCTCAAAGTGCTTGCGTGAATAGTGCTCCGCCTTTTTGCCGATGTTGAAGTGCGAGACGGGGCGATGGTAACCCATGACGCGCGTCCAGATTTCACAGCGGGTGCGCTTCTCACTGTTTGCTTCCTGGCTCATAGCAGTGTGTGTGAATGTTTATTATTATTTGTGGGCAGTGTCGCTCGCGTACGTCTTCCGATAGCTTTCGTCGTAGCGTTCGCCGGTGATACCGAGCTCGGTGTCACACTTCGGACAAAAGTCGTGTTCGCCCGAGAGATAACCATGCTTGGGACAGATCGAAAACGTCGGGGTGATAGTGATGTACGGTAGTCGATAGTGGGTCAGAATTTTTTTGACCAGATTGCGACAGGCCTCCGGGGTCGATATCCGCTCGTTCATATAACAGTGGAGCACCGTACCTCCGGTGTACTTGGTCTGGAGGTCATCCTGGAGGTCGAGTACTTCAAAGACATCGTCCGTGTAGCCAACTGGCACCTGGGAAGAGTTGGTATAGTAGGGAGCGTCAGAGGTACCAGCCTGGAGGATATCTGGGAAGCGCTTCTTGTCTTCCTTGGCAAAGCGGTTGGTCGTACCCTCAGCTGGCGTCGCTTCGAGGTTATAGAAGTTGTGCGTCTCCTCCTGAAACGACTTGATCTTTTCCTGCATGTGTGTGAGTACCTCGAGGGCAAAGGCATGACCCCAGTCTGTCGTGATGTTTTCATGGTCGTTGGTAAAGTTTCGGATTGCTTCGTTCAGGCCATTCACCCCGATCGTCGAAAAATGATTCTTGAGGTAGCCGAGGTAGCGCTTGGTATACGGGAATAGCCCGGCATCAATCCACTTCTGAATTTCCTTACGCTTTATCTCAAGCGAGGTTTTGGCCAGTTCCATGAGTCGATCCACCTGGGCAAAGAATTTGTCCTTGTCGCCCTTGGTGAGGTAACCGATGCGGGCAGCGTTGAGCGTCACCACCCCGATTGAGCCCGTCATCTCCGCCGACCCAAAGAGCCCCCCACCCCGCTTCCGCAGTTCACGGAGGTCGAGCTGGAGCCGACAACACATGGAGCGGACATCACTCGGATTGAGCTCAGAATTGACGAAGTTCTGGAAGTACGGCGTGCCATATTTGGCGGTCATCTCAAAGAGCGGCAGATTCTTCTCGCTCTCCCAATCAAAGTCCTTGCCGATGTTGTAAGTCGGGATCGGAAAGGTAAAGGTCCGCCCTTTAGCGTCGCCTCGCGACATCACTTCGATAAAGGCACGATTGACAATATCCATCTCGTGCTCTAGTTCGCCAAAGGTATACTCGAACGGTTGTCCCCCGAGGAGGAGGCGCTTGTCCTTCATGTCCGCTGGACAGTCCCAATCAAGCGTAATGTTGGTAAAGGGCGTCTGGGTACCCCAGCGTGACGGGATGTTCAGGTTGAAGACAAACGACTGGAGGTTCTGATAGACATAGTTGTATACCTCATCGGCGATGTACTGCTCCTTGGCCTTCTTCCCGGCAAAGGTCATATGATACTTGGCGATCTTCTCTCGGAGCTCTAGCTCTTTCTTCTTCACAAACGGCGCCATGAAAGTGTCGAAGCTCGAAAATGCCTGAGCACCCGCCCATTCGTTCTGGAGTGTCCCGAGGAAATTCACCATTTGTGACACGGCCGAGGACAAGTGTTTGGGTGGCGCTGACTCTATCTTGTTTGGTACCCCGTTGAATCCTTCTTCGAGGAGCGCCCGGAGACTCCAGCCGGCGCAGTAGCCCGAAAACATAGCGAGGTCATGGATATGATAGTCACCATTGCGATGAGCCTCACCGACATTTTTGGGGTAGATATGGGACAGCCAGTAGTTGGCGACCACGTTCCCGGCCGTGTTCAAGATGAGTCCTCCAAGCGAATACCCCTGATTGGCATTTTCATTGACGCGCCAGTCGAGCTTGCCCAGGTACTCATCGATGGTCTTCTGCACCTCCACTACCACGTTCTTGTCCTCCCTGACCTCTCGACGCTTCTCTCGGTACAGGATGTAGGCTTTGGCCATCTCAGCGTAGTCAAACCGGATAAGGACATCCTCGACAACGTCCTGGATCTGCTCCACGGTGGGTATCTTTTCACCATAGAGCTCCTCGAGGGTTACCTCGGTCTCCGTAAGGAGCGCCTCAGGCACCGCCGGGTCGAGATTCCCCACTGCCTCCGCCGCTTTGGTTATGGCATCACGAATTTTCTCCAGCTCAAAGTCGACGATAGAACCGTTCCGCTTCTGGACTTTGTACAGTGGCATAGCTTTGCTATTACTTTTTGTAAACTGTGACTTACTCCTTATGAAACACCAAAAAGCAAAAAAGGTGTCATCATGACACCTCTTAGTTTTCCGGCACCGAGAGTCTAGCTCCTTACTCTGAGCTTTTTCCGGGTCCGGGAAAGAATCAACTTGACCGCATTCTCGCTTTTTCCAACTTCCGTGGCAATAGCTCGCACCTTGAGCCCATCTCGGTACTTCATGAGCATAATCTCGCGCTCAAGCGGTGACAGGTTGAGGAGGAGGGTCTCGAGGTCCGGCCACACCAGACCTTCCTCAGCCACTCTCTCTTCTTCGTTCCCAGTGAGTGCTACCGTTTCATATCGTTCCTTCCGAAATTGATTGACGAGGACGCTGTGCGCCACCCGGAGGAGATAGGTATAGTACGAAGCATTGGCCGAGCGAAACGTCGGGAGATAACGAAAGGCCCGGAGAAACGTCTCTTGGAGAAGATCCTCAGCCAAGATCCGCTCTCCGGAGAGACGCTTCAAGAAATATTCTCGAAGCGAAGGGGCATACTTCTTGTAGAGGGCCGAGAACTGCTCTGGGTCTTCCTTGGCTCGAGCGATGAGGAGTGCGTCATCACGACGACGAGCATACAACTGTTCGGTCGGGAGGATCAATGACTGATAAAGAAAGGTCGCGGGATCAATGAGCGCATTGGTACCAAGCGCAGGGAACGATCGTGTTTCCCCATTTTCTCTCCGAGCGAGACGGGCGAACAGCCAGTCGAAAAATGGAGCGTCTTGAGACCGACCCTTGGTCCGGCCGAGAAATTCATGAGCAAACATGAGCTCGCTCTCTCTCGAGGTGAGTTCAGGATGGACCTCGGCAAAGTATCGGGTAGTGCCTCTACCATCGCGGATAGGGAGGATATAGATGTGCTCGTCATGCTTGGCGCCATTCTTCCGGGTGTTCGCTACTTCACCGACAAAGGGCTGACACTCACCGCCGATGGTGTGCCAGAGTGCTGCATAAAACTGCTTCCGCATCCGACCACCCCAGAGCTCGCCTGGCTTTTTTCCGACGATTTCCGCTACCGCAAAACCTGTCCGACGTTCGAGCGCCGCACTGGCATAGAGGACCTGAGAATCCAAGTCTGTGATGAGGAGTCCGCCCGGGAACAGGTCCAAAGTTTCTTTGATGATCGTATTCATACCCCCATCATACCATGGGCAATTTGGGCAAGAAAAAAGCGGTCTGTCAGTGACAAAACCGCGTGTCCTACTTGGTCTCTCGGAGGAGCCCCGATCCGAAGACCTGGAGAATCTTCTCGAGATATCCGTGTGTTTCCGGATTGAAGGCCCAGGGACTCCGTGCCACCCAGGAGAGAAAATGGCCATCAGTGAGCGTATGAAACGTCACTTCCCTGAGACTCCGTGCTCTCCGGTACTCAGCGACTAGTGTCCCAAACTTGCGACACTGCTGTGCCCCACCGTTGTAGGCAGTAGCCGGACAGAGAAGTCCCAGTCGATAGTCCTCGAGGAACGCCTGGCGCACCCACGCTGGTGTGCTCCCATACGCGAGCTCCATGTCTATCAAGAGGATGGCCATCTTGAGGCTATTCCGAAAATCCTCAGTCCCGCTCCGGAAATCAGGATCGAGCACTGCCTGTGGATAGGCAAGACGCACTATGTCATAGGTCCCGGGAGCTGTGCCCCGATAGGTATTGGTGAATTGGAGCGCCCCACGCGCCTTGCCACTCGAGACGAGATAGCGAAAGGCGTCCTCGCCATTCACGACAAACTCGGTCAGCACTGCCTGCATCACTTCGTCATCGTTTCGGAATGGGTTCTCCGGTATCAACCGCTGACAGACGCGACTACGGTTCTTGAGGAGGCATGGGTCAACTTGTTCGGCCAGGACGAGGTGAAGTGGCACCCACGGATGGATGACGGCTGACACGAGGCGGCCCGGATAAGCACGTGACGGCACTCTTTCCGCTTTAAGTTCAGCCAGTACCTCTTCTGTTTTCCTGATGACAAACTCCTGCCCTGCTTGGACAAACTCGGGGTTTACGAGGTGAGGGGGTGTCGAGAGATAGATCACCTCTGTGGCCTCGAGAGTCATCGCATCCGGGTGCTTGATCCGAAAGTCCTCGGGAAGCGAGAGATGCTTCGCTCCATAGGTCCGGAGTTCACGTCCCGCCCAGGTCACCTGAAAAAACATCTTGTTGAAGCTCTGACCCTTGATCCGACGCACCGTATACCCAGGCGTGATCACCGCCGGCTGAAAGGTGCTATTCCCCACCAGGGGCATAGTGAGTTTGATGGTGTGCCATCCTTCCCCTTCGAGGTCATAAGCAATGAGTACGAACTCGCGTACCAAAGTAGCACGACCCCGAGTATCCACCACCCGCACGATGCGAAGAGGCTCCGCCTGTGCTCGATCTCGTGCTTCATGCACTCGCAGACACTCGGTAAAGTAGCGGGTGTAGCGATCACACGGATGCGCCACAAACGACTGGTCAGGTACCGAGTCCATTTCGTACGCCACGGCACTCCCCGTAAGGAGTCCCATCAACAGCATAATAAGGAACTGCATGGTGATTCTCCTCTGAGAAGCCAAGATGCTTCAACCGTACCACTCTCAGAGGCAAAAGAAAAGAAGCGTCCCGCGACGCCTCTCTCAGTATGGCCAGACCACTTCCGTACAAGATCCCTTCTCGGGGTACCACCCTTCAGCTGCTCGCCCCGGTCCCTCGTGAGTGAGGATGCCGTGCAGTTGTTCGAGCGGGTCACCATGTGACACCAGGATGACTTTTTGGCCACTGTGTTTGTTCTTGATTTCCTTGAGGAAGACTCCTAGACGGCCATGAACCTCAAGCATACTCTCCATCTCATCCTCGGTGTCAGGCGTGAGGCGCATCTGTGGCTCGGGATACTTCTTGAGAAGCTCCTCCTGCGGTTGCTCGTTAAAACGCCCCATTCCCACCTCCCACAACCGGTCATCGAACTGGATCGGGAGTCCCGTCGTCTCGGCAATCGCCTCGGCAGTTTCCTTAGCCCGGAGGATTGGCGAACTATAGAGCGCATCAGCCCCTACGGTCGCCAGATGCTTGGCTGCCTTTGCTACCTGCTCCCTGCCCTTTTCCGTGAGCGGGTACTCTTTCTTGGCCCCGGCCGAATTCAAGATATGAAGAACATTGTTTTCCGCCTCGCCATGACGCACAAGATAAAACGTGATCTGGGGCATATCCTTAATGAATGAGGTGATAGACATCTACTCCGGCCGCTACGATAAACACGAGTGCCGTCGAACCGACCACCTTGAAAGCGAACATGATGAGCTCTTCATCCCAACCACGTTTCTTCTTGTACTTTTCCCGATACTGTTTCGGCAAATGATTGATCATTTTTTTGTTTTACATTGTTTCTGGTGCACTGATACCCATAAGCGTGAGCGTCTCGGCGAGGACGATTCGCGTCGCTCGCACCAGCTCCAATCGAGCAGTACTGAGTTCCTTCTCTTCACTATCAATCACTCGACAAGCATCATAGAACGAATGGAACTTGTCAGCCAGCTTCATCGCGTACTGAGGGAGCTTGTGAACAGAGTAGTCCGTCGCCACCGTCTCTACGAGCTCTGGGAAGAACATCAGTTCCCGAATAAGTTCACGCTCTTTGACATGTACGAGAAGCGAGAGGTCACCGCTACCCGAAATTCCCTCCTCTTCTGCTTTCCTGAGGATACTCGAGAGTCGGGCATGCGCATACTGCACATAGTAGACCGGATTCTTCTGCGAGCGTTCTTCGGCGAGACCAAGATCAAAGTTCATGTGCGTCTCTGGGGCGTACATGAGGAAGAAGAAGCGGGCCACATCATGCCCGACTGTCTCGATCAGTTCATCTATGGTCACGACATTGCCCGCGCGCTTACTCATCCTCACTTCGACGCCGTCTTTCACTACTTTGACCAGCTGTACGATGAGAAACCGGATGTCACCAGTAAAGCCGAGCGCCTGTGCAACCGCTCTGAAGCGACTGATATAGCCATGGTGATCGGCCCCCCAACTTTCAATGAACACCGTAAATCCCCGCTCCATCTTATGGAGAATGTAGCCAGCATCAGAAGCAAAGTAGGTTTTGGAGCCGTCACTCTTCACGAGCACCCGGTCCTTGTCATCACCGAACTCTGTGGTCCGAAGCCACAAGGCACCGTCCTCTTCAAAGGTCAGTTCCTTTTCTTTCAGGATACTGATAGCCCGCTCGACGTAGCCATCCTCAATCAGTTTCTTCTCTGAGGTCCAAATATCAAAATGAATCTGCATTTTTTCTGCTACCGACTTCTTGATCATGTTTTCCAGTACTTCGTTGGCAGCCCATTCACCCGTCTCTCGTACACCCGTTTGCTGATTCGCCCCTGCTAACTGCTCGATGTAGTCTCCACCATATACTGCTTCAGCATCCTTAAGGACGCTATGACCAAGCTTCATAACCTGTTCGCCAGCATCATTCACGTAGTATTCGTTGGTCACCTTGTAGCCCGCTTTGCGCAAAATGCTGGCGAGCGCATCAGCATAAAACCCTCCCCGGCCATTCCCTACCGTCAGTGGTCCAGTCGGATTGGCGGAAATAAATTCATTGTTCACTCTGACGCCCTGACCTAGGGTGCTCCCACCATACTCTTTCCCTGCCTTGAGAATCGTAGCAACTCCTTTTCCAATTTCATGTTGCGCCAAGTAAAAATTGAGATGGCCAGGCCCAGCAATCTCAATGTTTTGAAAATCATCAGAAGCAAGCTTTTCCTTGAGGAGTTCGGCGATCTCGGTTGGACTCTTCTTGGCCAGTTTGGACAAGACCAAAGCGACGTTCGTCGTATATTCTCCGAACCGATCATCCTTGGGTCGTTCAACTGAAACTGGAGGAAGCACGAAAACAGGCAGAGCTCCTGCTTCTTGGAGCGCCTGGAGGGCTGTTTCTATTTTCTTCTGTAGGACTTGTTTCATACCCGGTAGTGAAACTTCGAACACGGTATTTTAAATATCCTCTCAATCATTCGCTTCTTACTTCACAGAAACCACGATTCTAATATGACTGCCCAGGAGAAATCTTCGAAGTTCTACTACCGGGCATATCCTCAGCATAGCCGAACCAAGCCAAAAAAGGAAGATTCCTTATACAAGAGCAATTTTTTTCTTGAAAGCGTGGGCGTTTTTGGGGAACACTTTGCCCTTGCGTCGTTTTATTTGCTCGGCCTCCGGCAAAGCAACAATGGCTTGGCATTCGACACTACAGCAACCAGAAAATTTGTCTTTGCAAGAAGCACACTGGATGAAGAGGAGGTTACACTCTAGATTCTCGCAGTTGGTATAGTCGTCACAAACCGTCTCGCACTGGTAGCAGTGCGCGAGGACATCATCTGTGATCCGTTCACCGAGGCGCTCGTCAAAGACAAAGTTCTTGCCCTTGAATTTGGATGAGAGACCCTCGCGCTCTATCTGGTGTTTGTAATCGATGATACCGCCGTGGAGTTGGTAGACATTTTTGAAGCCATGATGCTTGAGGTAGGCACTGGCCTTTTCACAGCGGATACCGCCGGTACAGTAGAGGAGTACCTTCTGGTCCTCTTTGCCCTTGAGGGCCTCACGGGCCAGTGGGAGTTCTTCGCGAAAGGTATAGCTATTGGGCGTAAGCGCATTTTCAAATCGCCCAATCGCCGATTCGTAGTTGTTGCGCATATCGACGACCACCGTCTCCGGCTCATCGAGCAGTTCATTAAACTCACGCGCCGAGAGGTGCGTCCCGACATTGGTGACATCGTAATCCTCGGGCTTGAGTCCATCAGCCACAATCTGGCGTTTCACCTTGATGGTCAGTTTCCAAAAGGCATCATTCTTCTGCTCCACCCCCACCTTGAACGGTACATCCTTGAATGCTGGCCGAGCATAGAGAAGCTCCTGGAACTTCGCAAAGTTTGGCTCGGGGACACTCATCTGAGCATTGATCCCCTCCTTGGCCACATAGACCCGGCCGAGACACCCTAGGGCCTGCCACTCGGCAAACAAGTCATTGCGCAGTACCACTGGATCGGGAATGATGACATAGCGATAGAAAGAAATCACCCGGCGTGAAAACGGCTCCAGAGCTACACGCTTGAGAGCTTCTTCCTTGGATATGTGATTGCGAAGTTCGTGTGGTATTTCACTCATAGACATCATCCTAACCTGCCAAGCGTAAAAATGGAAGTACCAAGACAGAAAACTTGCTTATTTGAGCCAAATGTGGGACAGTATGAGCATATGACCACTATTGCCCACAACAAACGAGCCGGGTTTGATTATGCCCTCCTAGGACGCTATGAGGCCGGTTTGGTATTGACCGGGGCCGAGGTAAAATCGGTGAAAACCGGCCATGCCAGCCTAAAAGGGGCCTATGTGACCGTCCGCGGGAGTGAACTCTACCTGACGAACGCCCTCATCCCCCGCTACAAACAGGCCTACCGCGACACCAAGCACGAAGATACCAGGTCACGAAAACTCCTTCTCCGCAAGCGTGAAATTGCCTCTCTCATAGGAAAATACCGCACGGAAGGCTTGACTTTAGTCCCGATTCGGTTGTATACTAAGAAGCAACTTGTGAAGCTCGAGTTTGCTATTGGCAAGGGAAAAAAGGAATATGACCGTCGGGCCGATATCGGTACCCGTGAAGCCAAACGCCGAATAGAGCGAGCGATGCGAACAAGTTGAAATGTATGTACTACGTTTACGTATTACAAAGTCTCAAAGATCAGAAGCTGTACATTGGATACACGAATAATTTAAAACGTCGCTTCCAAGAGCACAATACTGGAAGAAACGAGGTAACAAAAGAAAGAAAACCGTTCATTCTTTTGTACTACGAAGCCTGCAATCAAAAAGGAGATGCTCTGAAAAGAGAACTTCAGTTGAAGACGGGCTTCGGTAGACAGTACCTCAAACGACGCATAAGCGACCTCCGCTAGAGGATCGCGCTTACACTTTCAGCAGATGGAGGCGGCTAGGCCCGCCCACATCGCGAAGCGAAGTGTGGCGGGTATAGGCAAGCCCCGCCATACTCTACAAACTCCGTTTGTAGTGTAGGCGGGGTTGTTTAGACTCGACAGGTTGTACTTTCAAAATACGCAAGCCGACCTTGAGAACACGGTCGTAAATCTCGTTCTCACGATGATAAATGCAAACTTCATCACAAAGACCAAGAATGCAATCGCGCAAGCTTTTGCCCCTTCTTACAGTCTTGCGCTCGCCTAATTACTGGCGACGCCATCAGTATCCTGATTCTCGGTAGGGAACCACTGGTGTCATATTATCGAGACGTGACCAGGGAATTTCTTTTTCTTTTACCCTCCGAACGTATTGCAAAAGAAGAACTCGCTTGAGGATTTGGTCTCCCTTCTACCTCCTGCCCGTACACAAGGTTGACTACGCTTGTAGACTATTTTGGAAAAACTTCTCTGGACATGGGTGCAATTCCCATCAACTCCACTTTTTTTAAAAAAGCTGAAAATGAGACGACGAAGACACAATCGACCGAAGCCAAAAGTGCAGGTCAAAGAACACTCTCGTATCAACGAGAAGATTCTCGTGC
>CAYWLN010000006.1:0-26477 GCA_964459475.1 uncultured Bdellovibrionales bacterium
AAGGCAGTGGGTTCTGGTCCCACCATGCGAAGGTTCGATCCCTTCCTCCCCAGCATACGCAAACAAAAGGTCCCTTCAGGGGCTTTTTTGTTTGTGTTATGATGGAAGAGATCGAACGAGGAAAGGCCTGCCTACCGGCAGGCAGGGGTCGGGAAAATACCTGTTTGCCCGTTTGAGGTGACCGGCACTGCCGGACTAGAGGGCGCCTGCCTGCCGGTAGGCAGGGAAGCCCTATAGAGCGCATCCGCCAGCCGGCGGAGAGCAGTTCGATTTCCCTTCCTCCCCAGCACAACATATGAAATTCTATCTGTCGTCATATAAAATTGGTAATCATCCAGAATCGCTTTTAGCATTGTTTTCAGAAAATAAAAGGGTGGGATATATACCGAATGCATTGGACTTTACCGGAGCTGATCCGCAAAGACGAGAAAAGCATGTAACAAGTGATATGCAGAGTCTGGCTGACGTTGGACTTCGAGTAGAGGTCCTTGATTTAAAAAATTACTTTGACAATGAAGTTAAGCTCAAAGAAAAATTAGAGAACTTAGGAGGAATCTTTATAAGCGGGGGAAATACTTTTATACTCCGCCAAGCGATGAGACTTAGTGGGCTCGATACTATATTGCGAGAGTATAATAAAACTCAAAAAGATTTTGTTTACGCTGGCTATAGTGCCGCGGGATGCGTGCTCTCTCCATCTTTGAGGGGATATGCTATCGTTGATGATCCAACAGATCTTCCGTATGCTGGTCAAAAAGAAGCAATTTGGGAGGGGCTTGGTCTGATTGATTATGCATTCTTACCACACTTTGATTCTGACCATCCTGAATCAGCTGACATTTACAAAGAAGTACAGTATTGCATTGAAAACAAGATTCCTTATAAAACTCTAAAAGATGGCGACGCTTTGATTTTTGAGTAGGATGATCTCCATCATCGTCCTATTTTCACAACATATAACCCAAAAGCCCTCAGAAGGGCTTTTTTGTTGACCCTTGCCAAATAGCGAATTGGAGGTATAATGGGGGCGCAATATTCCCACCCTCCCTTCTAGGAGAAACCATGAAAGTCTTTCGTATTGCATGCACTGGTCCGTGCGGTGACTGCCCACCCGGCAGTCAGAAGCACTGCTCGGAGATGGTGCTGGTGCCGTGGAGCGATGTGCGTCTGCCAGAGCATGGTGCGCCACTGGCGCCAAAGGCTCAGGAGGCATTGCTCACCCTCGGTCGCGCCGTCTGCGATCGAATAGACCCGACCAACTGCCAGGTATGGGTCGGGGCATCTACCGGACTCGATACCTACCTCGAGATCACTCACGAATTCGCTGATCGTGGCGTGATTCCCGAGGCCGACGTCTCCACCTGGCTGCGGTCACTCGTCCAGGATCCGGAGTGCGTACCCGATGTGCTCAAGCGCGCCATGGTAGCCGCCGACAACACAGAAGCTCTGGACCGGCTGGTGGCACATTGCATTGCCCTCCGTCACAAGCCCGTCGGCGAGCTCCACTCGCTCAATGACGCAGTGCCGGCCTAAGCGCCGCACACCACCACAGGCGCACCGCAACGACGGGCGCCTCTTTTTTATTTACACACACTTCACTCCGATATATACTACAGTCATGAAACACAAACACACCAAGTGGCATCACACACTCCATCCTGACACGATGTTGTTCTCGATTTTGATACTCTTTGTTTTTCTCCTGGGGGCTTTCGTTTTGTCGTATGTAGACTTCACTCATCAGGGGAACGATCTCGGTATTGCTTGCACAGAGGAAGCTATGATGTGTCCAGACGGGAGTGCCGTCGGTCGCAGTGGTCCGTACTGTCAGTTTGCTCCGTGTCCTGATGGGTTGCCCAACCGTCGAGGCATCATCGATGCACCGCTCGAAGTCCCGACTCCCACCACCAAAACCAAGGGCAAAGAATCGCTTGTTTGCACTCAAGAAGTCAAAACTTGCCCTGATGGCAGTTTCGTCGGCAAAGTCGGCCCTGAGTGCCAATTTGCCCCTTGTCCGGATGACGGGAGTACACTCGAGTCCGGCGAATAATTGTGGAAACGGAAGAAGCTAGAGGCTGAGCTCGTCATCAACCTCTATTTTGTTTCTCTTGACCGTCAGACTAGTACTTTCCTTGTCGAGCACCTTGGCCATTTCGACCTCGTCTTGGGTCGAGGAGGGGAGGGTAGCGAGGATAGTACGGAGGGCGATACCATCAACTTTGAGTACTGATTCCCACTTGTCGAGCGGTTCGAGGACGGCACGGAGCTTCTCGGCATCGTATTTGTAGGTCTTGCGCATTGATTTGCCAATGATGCCGGCTTCGTCAAAGACTCGGTCCACACCTTCTTGTTCCATATACTCCAGAATGAGCGACTGAAGTTTCCCCAGACGCAATTTTTCTTCCGAGAGCTTTCCCTTGAGATCGAGGTATTCTGCGACCGCCTGCTTCACATCCTCCGTTTCAACTCGACGTGTCTCAGCAAATTTGTGCTTCCAAAGGGGACAAATTTTCTGGTAGCCACACCAGTCACACAAGGGCGAGAGAATCGGTTCAAATTTGGCCTCCTCGATAGACTTGATCACACCGAGGAACGTCTCATCCACGCGGTCGAGCTGTTCCCGCGTCCGAGTACTTGAGAGCTTGACCCCGTGCTTCAAATAGTAGAGACTGACGGTTATTTTATCGAGATTGGCAATTTCTTTGGGGTAGCGAGCAAGAAAGGCCTTGAGGTAAATAGAGAGCTGGAGGTCATTGTCGACTTTGTCCTGACTCGGCATCTTGCGTGTCGTTTTGTAATCAATGATTTCATAACCATCCTTGGTCCGGTCAATCCGGTCGATGATCCCAGAGACGATATGCTTGCCCGAGACTTCATCACCTATCTCGATAGCGAACCGACTCTCGAGATCAACAATCGTGTAGTCGCTCGGCTTGTTCCGTGAGAGATAGTCCTGGATGATAGTGACACCCTGCGAGAATGCCGCTCGCTCCTCGAGTTCATCTTCGTAGACTTCGCTGTTCCAACCCTTGGCGAAATAGTCGAGTGCTTGCTCGACCGTGGGTGAGAGCAGGGCAGGGGTGTGGATATACTTCATGACCGCATGGACGAGTGTCCCAAAGACAGCCTCCTTGCTCTTGGGCTCAGGGATTCGGTCGACGTGCTGATACTTGTACTTGAGTGGACAGGTCTGGTACGTGCCGACACTCGAATAGGAGATACGCATAGGAGGGATGAAGTAAGGATGGGCCAAATAAGGTCTAAAGCTACTCATATCTTATCAAGAAAACCTGGTCGCGTAACCTTGACAAAGCATCGATTCCATGCCAGAATAAAACGTTGTCCTTTTCCAACCCAGCCCACCAACCCAACATCCCAAAAGGGGACCATCCATGGATTATTTTGTCGCCAGCATGCTTCTCGGCGTGCTCGTTCTGCTTCTGACTGTCCTTCTCTGGATTGCCCGTGTCGCCGCCACAAGAGCGGAGGAGCGACACGCGATGACGGAGAAAGCTCTGGAAGATAAGCTCAGCAAGCTAGAGGAAGCGAACAAGGCGCTCCTTGCGGGTATTGAAACGATGAGGCACAACGAGGCTGCGGCCACGGAGACCGGCGCACACACCTTCGAGGGACTGATCAGCGAGCTCGATCAGGCACAGCAGGAAATCAAACGTCTCCGGCCTCAGGTAGCGTCTCTTGCAAACGCTCTCAGGTTGGCCGAAGAACGCTCAACGAGAGACCCTTTGACGGGCCTTCTGAGTCGCTCTGGATTCGAAGAGTTCTTTTTCGCCGAGGCTCAGAACCAGCTCCGAGCGTCATACCCTCAGTCGACCGCGGATGTCTCAGTCCTTTACGTGGACCTCGATGGTTTCAAGATCTACAACGATAGCGAGGGACACGATGGTGGCGATCGCGTGCTGTGTGCCTTTGCCCAGCTCGTTCGTGAATGCTTCCCTCGGGGAACAGACCTCATTGGTCGACGAGGTGGAGATGAGTTCGTGCTAGCGGCATTCAATGCGAATGCATCATTTGCCAGCGAACGCGCACAGCGGCTCCTCATGCAGATGTCTCAGGATGGGCGCTTCCAGCTCATCGAAGGTAAGCCACAGGTAACTGCTTCCATCGGCATCATGGACGGCAGTATTGAGCCGGGGTCCGATATCGCAGTGACTCTGAGCAGGCTGATGAGCCTAGCCGATGAGGCCATGTACCGCGCCAAAAAGAAAGGCGGAAATACCGTCTGCATCTCGACCCAGTCGGTGCTCCACACAGCGCTCGATATCAACCTTGACGCTATCGAGTAGAACCGACCACCGGAAGGTACGCATCGCGTACCGACCGGTTTTTTCTTACTCAGATTGGAGTTGTGATATACTTATTGTATACAAAATAAGTCATTTGCATGCTCATATGTTTGGAAGATTTCGTAATAGTATAGGAGGTGGCCTCCGTCGTCGACGTGGCTGTGGTTGTGTCGGCCTCGCTGTAGTCGTCATCCTCGTCATCTTGGTCCTCCGAGCCTTCCGCTAAAGAATCAAATTGAACGCCAAGCTCCGTATTCACGGGGCTTTTTTTAATTTCCGGACTCCACCACCGGAATTTTCATTTTCAGTAGGGGGTAGCATATAAAACTCGCGATATTTTTTACCATAAAATTTCCGAAACTTTCCTCATTCAATATTTAAAAGTACTCATTGAAATCTGACGCCATCTGGGCAGGGGGATAAACAGGAAATCGAGCGCAATACACATGCGGTACTGTATCTTTTTAGTCCGTGGCTTGTTTGAGAGAAGTATTGTTTATACGTCTCACAATTCTAGTTAAACGACCAGCAGGGCAGTAAAAATAGAAATAAATTGAGTCGGTTTTCTCCTAAAACAAAAATGTCCTTTAATTTCATTTAAAGGACAAAAGGCTTAAATAAAGGAACATAAATATAATTTTAAGAATATGTCATATTTTATCAAATATTACAACTATATTTTTGGTGGTATAATAAGATATAAATATATTGAGCGTTTTAATGGAATGAGCTATTTTTGGAGTAATACGAGTATTCTCAATTCAAAAAGCTATACATGTGGCTATTGTAATAATTCCTTAGCTTCAAATGTTGGTTTTTTTCGAGGGGAACTTGAAGATGGTCGTGGAGATAGAAAAGGTGAAATTTACATTTGCCATCACTGTTATAGGCCAACATTTTTTGATGCAGCTAGAAAACAAACTCCTGGTATTAGGCCAGGTGGGGATGTAAATGGAATTACGGACAACGGTGTAAAAAATCTCTATACAGAAGCAAGGGATGCTTATTCGAAAAATGCATTTACTGCAACGGTACTATCTTGCCGAAAACTACTCATGCATGTTGCTGTAGATAAAGGTGCCGCACAAAATTTGAACTTTCTTCAATACGTTGAATATCTATCTGATGAGAACTATATTCCACCGGCATCGAAAGGGTGGGTAGACCACATTCGTCAAAAGGGAAATGAAGCTAATCACGAGATTACAATCATGACTGAAGAAGAAGCAAAAAATCTTCTCTCTTTTGTTGAAATGTTACTAAAAATCATCTACGAGTTTCCAAATAAAATTCCTACTACGACGCCATCTTCAACTCCTTAGTAGATAGAAAAAATAACACCTACTCAATAGGCGGAAAGGGAACAATCCCTGTGGTATACTGAAAGCGTAGTAAACTAGTTATATATGAAACTCAGCCAAGAAAAACTCAATACTTTAGAAGCTCAAGCAGCCGATGTTCTTGCGGAAGTTTATGGCGAAGAACAAATTGTTCCGCCAGTAGATCTGGGGAAAGTTGCTAAAAAATATGGCCTGTCCTTAAAAAAGGTTAACTTTTCTGAACCCGATGCTTTAGGACAGCTAGATCGAGTATCAAAAACTATATATGTTGCAGATGGTGAGTATTTTCCTAGAGTGTCATTTACTATTGCTCATGAATTAGGGCACTACATCTTACACAAAGATAAACAAAAAGACACTTTTTGGAGACTAGACACTGTGAATCTAGAAATGCAGGATAAGACTGAAGAAGCAGAAGCAAATACTTTTGCTGCAAGTCTACTGATGCCGAAACCTTTAATAGAAATATGGTGGTCAAAAACCAAGGATGTAACATTAATTGCAAGTGTCTTTGGTGTTTCCCAAACTGCAATGGCTTATAGATTGAAAAATCTTGGATTAACTGATTATGCCTGCTGAACCACAAATAACAGAAGACAACGGTGATTTCAGTTACTCCGAACAAGCGGAAGTTTTTTCTAGCAAAAAAGATCAGGCCATTGCCTCTATAATGGAGACATGGCAAAAAGATGCCGCTTTTAAACTTACCATCAGAAAGTTTTTTGCATATGCTTTTCCTATTTTTCTGTTGGTGCAGAATATTATCACGTATGTATTTATATGGGTAATATTTTATACGTATAAAGACTCACCATACGTCTTTGATTTACAGCCTTTTCTTTCAGTATTAACATTAGGCACTCTGGGAGAAACGGTCTTAATCGTAAAAATAATGGTGAGATGGATTTTTACAGATATTAAATATAATAACCATCCGTATTCTAATAAATAGAGTCGACCTATAGAAACCATCTATCTGTAGTGATGGCTTTTTTATTTTCTAGTAAATCCCCCGCAAAGCAAGAAAAAGTAGGGGGGGGGTGGTTACGAAATTGAAGTGATTTTTTCGAAGATTTTTTGCTACATTCTGTTTTATTATTCAAAATACCACTCTCGTTTTTTCCGACCATCGTAGTAGGGGAAAGACGCGTGGCGTATGTCATGGGTACAGGGTATATCCAGACCGAGCTTTGATCCGTGGCTTATTTGAGAGAAGTATTGTCTATACGTCTCACAATGTAACTTATAGGACATTACGTAAGGAAGAGCCGGAGAGGGATAATCCGGGACCGCGTGCAATCATCGTACTCCACTGGCGCTTTTCATTTTTATGAATAAATGAATGCGTATAATCGATTGTGAGGCATTTGAATCTACGGGGGTATACATCTACCCCTCCTCTTTTGCTTGAATCATGAACACTCAGACATGAGATAGAGATAGCATCAAAACAATGCGAATATTATTGATGTATTATCAATACTACATAATATAAAAAGACTCCCCTCTTTTTTCAAAAAATCGCCAGGGGAGTCTCACGTCAAATTTTTGTAGCTATCGTTTCTTGAGAAAGGCCTCAACTTTTTTCCAAAGAAACTGATGTTCAAACTTGATGCTGTGACCACCATGGGGCTTGAGATAGTATGATGCACCAATTTTTTCCGCGAATGGTACAACGGGATCAACTGGTACATTGGTATCATCCTTGGCATGGAGGATAAATACTTTCTTACCATTAATCCTTCTGGCATGAGCCACAGGATTATAAAAATCAGTATTGGTTAGTTTCTGCCAGTCCGAGTGTTTCCCGGTTCGATAAGCTCCGCCAAAGCCCTCGCATGAATATCGCACGAACTCATCAAACGGTTCGTCCTCCCCTTCTACACTCCAATCAATGACAGGGGAATGAGCAATCACTTTTTTCACAATTGATAAATCGGTATTCAAAAGTACGGCTGGACCACCAAACGAGCCCCCAAAAAGATGTACCGCCGAAACCTTTACCGGGAATACTTCACCAGTCATGACACTGGTGACAGATTTTTTCTTTTGTAATTCGATGATAACATCTCGAATATCATCGGCTGGTGAATGCTCGAGGAACCAACCATCGCTCTCCCAAGTCCCCCGATAACGTGGATAGACAACCACATAGCCTCGGGATGCCAAAAACTCAATTCTCTCTTTCTTGGAAGATCCCGACGGAGCACCGATAGCGAGGATAGCTACTTTGCCAGTCTGACGCTCTGGGAAGAGGACCTCGGCGACAATATCTCGCGCAAAACGGACACGGTGTGGACGTGGAAATTTCGTCATAGAACGGTATAAGAGCTCCTCACCATTTAAGGAAGATAGTTCATCGGATTGACGGTGGCACCAATCGGGATACTGAGACCTTTCACGGTCTTTGATGGTACGACATCGTAGGATTTCTCGGAAAAGACGGTGAAATGGAGGTGATTCCCGGTGGAGTAACCAGTACTTCCCATTTTGCCAATCTGCTCCCCTTTTGTTACTTTTTCTCCTTTGCTGACGCTCTGAGAGCTCAAGTGGCCATAGAGCGTAATCATGCCGTTGTCATGGTCGATAGCGATCCAGCGACCGTAGGCATATTTACCAAGATTTCCGATACCGATTACCTTACCATCGGCTGCCGCATAGATTGTAGTGCCATAGGAGCCACCAAAGTCTACACCATTGTGCTTACCGGAAGCATAGGCCTTCTTGGAAAAGCTCGTCTTGCCATAATTCTGAGTAATTTTGACGCTTTTCACCGGGTACGCGAGCAAGCTCTTGGAAGAGCTCGGCAGTCCATCCGTCGAGAGTCCGGATTCCAAATCATTGATTTCATTCTCGATATCATCGCGCTGTTTCTGGAGGTCATCGACGAGGCCATCATACTTGGTTTCTTCGGCCTGCGTCTTGGCGAGAAGTGATGCCTTACTCTTTTTGGTGGCTTCGAGATTGGCATTGCGACCAGCAAGATCCTTGTAGAGGGCATCCACCTCTGCCTTTTTCTCGCTCACTTCTTGTTGCTCTTTGGTGAGACTATCACGGAGAGTTTTGACAGAATCCAGGAGCTCACTCACTCGGTCACTGATGCTTGCGGTCCAGCCCTCGGTTTTGAAATACAGCAGGCTCTCAGCCGAAGCCAAAAATACCGGCTGACTGTCGCCCGAGTACTCACTATAGTAGACACGCATGAGCTCGGAGAGGATGCGCTTTTGACGGTCGATCAGAATACTTTTCTCAGCGACCCGAAGCGATAAATCCCGAATCTGTCCTTCCAGCTCATTGATTTGTTTGGTTGTTGTCTTGATCTCGAGTTCAAGCTTGTCTACCTGGGCCTGTAACCCTTCGATTTGTTCGGCGAGTGTAGCCCCCTGGCGCTGCTTGAGATCAATAATCTGTTTGTAAGCCTTGATCTTGGCATCAATTTCCTCGAGCTCGTCTTCCTTGTCCTCCAGTGCCTTTTGCTGAGCATCAGAGAGCGTCGTCACACTATCACTCGCACGAACCAAAAAAGTAGAAACCAGGCCTCCAGAGAGAAGCGCGAGGAGAAAAAATGATTGAATGAAAGTATTTCTTTTGGGCATGGTTGGTTTTGGTCAAGCTCCGTAACACTCAGTATACCACACCCATATCTGGTACTACACCAGCTTGGCGATGGCTTGTTTGAGGCGTGCAAGACTTTCCTCTTTCCCAAGAACCCAGGCGACTTGGGCTGGTGAAGGTGAACGTTCGGCTCCGGTGAGTGCTACCCGCAGTGGCCAGAGAAAGTCACCACGCTTATCGCCAGCTTCCGCGAGCAATTTTTCTTCAACGAAAGTGAGGGTTGACCAGGTAGCATCGTCAAAGTTCTCGAGGAGCTTCTCTGCTTGTTCCAAAGAAGCTCGCGTCATACTGGCATCATTGTCTTTCCAGTTGAGCATCTTGGCCTCATATGCCCCCATAACAAAGAAGAAGGGATTGCGGAGCCCAATGTCTGTGAGACGGGCCAGTCGATCACGCTCGACGGTCAGGACACGTTTGAGATAAGTCTCGGATTTGAATGCTTCCCCTACCGTCGCAAAAAATTCGTTTTGAAACTGGCCAAACTCAAGCGCCCGAGTGTAGAGCTCATCGACAGAGAGTTTCTTCAGGTATTCACCATTCATCCAGTCAAGCTTCTTCAAGTCAAACACCGCGCCACCTTTATGGATCTGAGCGAAATCAAATGCCTCCACCAATTCATCGAGAGAGAATATTTCCTGGGTACTCCCCCTCCCGGGGTTCCATCCGAGGAGCGCGACAAAGTTAAGGAGCGCTTCTTTGAGATAGCCTTTTTTGAGGTAGTCCTCCACTGCCACATCACCCTGACGCTTGGAGAGCTTGCTCTTGTCTGCATTGAGGAGGAGCGGCAGATGTGCAAACTGTGGCGCTTCCCATCCAAACGCTTCGTAGAGGAGGACGTGCTTCGGAGTACTTGGGAGCCATTCTTCACCACGAATGACATGTGTAATTTGCATGAGGTGATCATCAACAACGTTGGCCAAGTGATAGGTCGGAAAACCATCAGATTTCATGAGGACCTGATCGTCAACATCCTTGGTGTGAATACTCACTTTGCCTCGGACCATATCCTGAAACACTACTGCTCCCCGCTCCGGATTGACGTTGAGTCGAATGACGAATGGGACTTTTTCAGTTAGCTTCTTTTGGCATTCTTCCTGAGCTAGACTCAGACAGTGCTTGTCATACTTAGGCGCTTGCTTGCTTTTGGTCTGTTCGTTCCGTAGTTCTTCCAGGCGCTCATGGGTACAAAAGCAATAGTAGGCTTGTTTGTTCGTCAATAATTGGTCTACGTATTCACGATAGAGTGGTAGGCGCTTGGATTGTTCATACGGGCCATGAGCACCCTTCTCTATGACTGCATCGTTTTCGAACACCACCCCTTCGTCAGCCCCGACAAACAAACTATCCAAGGAACGTATCAAGCTCTCCATGGAGCCTTCAACATAACGCTTTTGGTCGGTGTCCTCGACGCGAAGAATGTACGTACCGCCCTGCTTCTTGGCGAAAAGATAGTTATAGAGGGCAGTCCGAAGACTCCCAACATGGAGATAGCCAGTCGGTGAAGGGGCAAATCTGACTCGAACGTTTGACATAAAACACTACTATACGGATTTGTGGCTTTATTATAACCTTTTTTCACTATTTAATCAATACTTTGAGCGGAAAAACGACCACTGCGTTCCAGATACGAATGAAACGTTTGGGTTGGAGGATGAAGCGCCAGAGCCATTCGAGGCCGAGGGTACGGAGCCACAGTGGCGCACGCTTTTGTTTGCCAGTCAGGAAGTCGAAGCTACCACCTACACCCATAGCAAGACGGATATTGCCCGGATTGACTCGCAGACTTTGGAGAAAGAGTTCTTGGGCTGGGGCACCGAAATTACACAAAACGAGCTTATAGCTTATAGCTTTTAGCTGATAGTGTTCCCAGGGTTCCGTCATGATAACCTCTACCCCCGCAACAGAAAGCTTCGGATACCTTTCGAGAAGAGACTGACGGATTTCTTGATACGAAGAAAGACCGTCTTTTTTGATAGCGAGGAAGATAGGATGTCCATCTCGCTCAGCGATGGTGAGGATTTCATGGAGGAGGTCCGCACCGGGAAATCGTGTGACATTCTTTCCCTTGAGTAGTCCGGCGAGTACGATACCGGTACCATCAGCTATACACAGGTCGGCCAAGAGGAGTGATTGTTTGAATGCCTCATCATGGCCGGCCATGACCAAGAACTCGGGATTTACCGTTGCGATCCGATGAAACTTGGCTTCGGTCAGAAACACTTTGACTAGCGCCAAGATTTCTTGTCGCGAATGCTGGCTTACGTTTATACCAAGCAATTGCATAGAAAAGATCTCTGACTCTTACTTAGAGTTTTACTCCTAAGTAACGGATTAGAGAAGCGAAAAGGTGTCAATCGGTTCGTAGCGACGTTTGCCGTCGATAGTGAGACTTTCGTAGACACACACCGTGTCAATTGGTTCCATGAGGTGCAGTTTGTCCTTGAGCACGGGCTTCTCCGGTAGAGCGAGCCAACGTTGCTTCTTGATTTTGGCAAGTGTGATGTGCGGACGGTAGAGTTTCTTCTCGGTCACAAACGAAGCAAACTCCTTTTCAATTTCTTCCCGTAATATTTTGAGTCCTTCACTTGCTTCCCCTTTCAGCCAAATCATCTTGGGATTTTCTGCACTTTCCATGAGTGTAATGCCACTAAATTCCAGTTCAAAAGCTTCAAGGTTTTCGCAGACCGATCCCACGCGAGCACAGACATCGGCTACTTCACCCTCATGGACAAACCCGAGGAAAAAGACAGTCACATGGAGGTTCTCTTCGCGGGTCAAAAGCGACGCTTCCTTTGGGAAAGCGTCCATTTCACGCACCAGGCGTTTCTTGAGCTCCCGCGAGAGCGGAAGGCCGACAAAGAGTCTTCGAGTCTTGTTCATGACGGAAGAGTAGCGCAAAAAAGCCAAAAGAGCAATAATTTGCTACACTGACAGCATATGAAAGACTCTTCGCTCTATCGCCTCGAAGTGGCCCCCCTCATGATCCTGCCTCTCGCGCGGTCACCGCTTTTTAGCTATGCAAGCACCGTACCCGTCGAGCCTGGGTCACTCGTTTCCATATCGTTTGGACGTCAGATGGGACAAGGTATCGTCTTTGAGTGTCAGGCTCTCCCCGGACGAAGACCTACTTGGATGAAATTTGTCACCGCCGTGATAGAACCAGCTCTCCTTACTGGGGCACAGTGCGCACTTGCCCAAGAAATCAGTACCGAATATTTTACTCCGCTTGGGAAGACACTCAAACATTTTATCGCCAAACGGGTCAAAGAGCGCCTCACCAAAAAATCTGGAGCTCCATCGGTAGTACCGAAAGCTATCCGCCTCACCAAAGTCGAGCGTGAAATTATGGCACGTCCCCTCTGGGACCAGCATGATAAACCGCTCTTTATCGATACGTCACTCGATACCGGAGCCAAGCGTTCGCTCCTTCTCGCCATCAAGCATTACGAAAAGTCTCAGAAACAAGTTCTCGTCTTGGTTCCGGAAATCACGCTCATTCCCCTCCTTCTCCGAGCTCTGGAGAGTGCTTTCCCCACCGCGAAAATTGCCACGCTCCAGAGCCACCTCTCGGACGGTGCCTACTTCTCGGCCTGGGAACGAGTGCGAAGTGGCGAAGCCCGGATTATCCTCTCGACTCGCCAGGGCCTGTTTGCGCCATTTAAAGACCTCAGTGCCGTCATTGTCAATGAGGAGCAAGACGAGAGTTATAAGCAATGGGACATGAGCCCACGTTATCACGGCAAACGCGTCGCCGAGCTACTCGCTCACATCCACCAAGCCTCCCTCATACTGACCTCTGGTACTCCGAGTGTTGAGACTCTGGCCCGGATAGAACGTGGCGATATGCTACCAGTCGCACCTATACCACTCCATCCACCCTTTGGGAGTCGGCTCTCGGTGGTGAACCTGCGCCTCGAGCGCTACCGTCGGAATTACTCCCCAGTTTCCGAAGAGCTCGCGCTCCGTATCGATGAGGCACTCTCCCGGCGCGAGCAAATTCTCCTCTATATCAATCGTCAGGGCCTGAGTGCGTTCTCTGTGTGCGAGCGCTGTAAAGAAGTTTTTCGCTGTAAGGAATGTGATCACCCCCTCATCAATACTGTAGATGGTGGTTTCCGCTGTCTCAATTGCTCCTTTGAGACCGGGAGTTTCCCTAGTTGCCCAAGCTGTGGCCACCTCGTGTTTCGTCATGTGGGCTTTGGCACCGAAAAGGTTGAACGTGAAATCCGCAAGCGTTTTCCGCGAGCTCGTATCGCCCGCCTCGATAGCTCTACCCAAAAATCAACCGGAGCGCTGCAAGCGATCATCTCTCGTGGCCTTGCCGGAGAACTCGATATCATCATCGGTACCCAGATGGCCCTCAAAGAACCACCCTTGCCGAAACTCTCGCTCGTTGCTATGATTGATGCGGATAGTCTCCTTCTTTTCCCTGATTTTCAGGCTGATGAGCGCCTTTTTCGGGACATTTCCCGAGCTATGCGCCAGACCATATCCTCCCCTTCTGGGCGAGTCATCGTCCAAACTTTTCATCCAGAACACGCCTTTTTCCAAAAAATAGTGACTGAGGGGAGCTCGAGTATCTTGGCCAAGTTCGTTGAAGAGAGACGAGACTTTGCTTATCCACCCTTTGCGCGTTTTGTCGCTCTCGGCACAACTGGGAAGTCAGCGCAGGAAGCCAATAAAAAAAGTGAGCACCTCGCGAAGGCACTCTCACCGCTCCTCACCAAGGACTGTCGACTCTATCCGACCAAGAGTGCGGATCGACCGAAAAAGCGTGGTCAGTTTGAGTCGACGACGCTCCTCCGTTTCCGCGAGACGCTCCCACCTGATATCCGCACCTTTCTCGAAAAAAATAGCAAAGACCTCATCATTGATATTGATCCACTCGCTCTCCGCTAAACGACTCCTTATGCTTCCACTCGTTACTGGCGAGGACAAATCCATCCTCTGTCAAAAAACCAAGCTGGTCACAGACCCGCTCTCTCCAGAGATACAGGAACTCCTCCCCAAAATGATTGTGACCATGCACAAGGAGCACGGCGTCGGTTTGGCGGCGCCCCAGATCAATATCCCGCTCCGGCTCGCTGTCGCTGAAGTCGAGAAGAAGCAGTATTTTCTCATCAATCCCGAAATCACATCCCGCTCACAAGAGCTCATCGTTTCAGAAGAGGGTTGCCTCAGTCTCCCAGGCGAATTCTTCCCCATTCTCCGTTCCGAGACGGTCACAGTCCGCTATATCAATGAAAAGGGCCTCCCGAAGAAGTTGCGCGCTAGCGGATTCCTCGCGACAGTCATCCAGCACGAAGTTGATCACTTAGATGGTGTGCTCATTCTCCATCGTTTCCTCAAACAAGAGAAAAAACAAAAAAATCTACCTTATGACCAGCCTCTTTAGACGCTTTGTAGAGCATTTCTGGCCTGCCCGCGGCCACAAAGTGATGGTTCATCACTCGAAGGATAAGCACACTCCTCATAGCACAAAGCCCACTGTCGCCGAAAAGCAAGGCCCGCCCAAGGTCCGGGTAGTCTTTATGGGTACACCGACACTTTCCGCCACACTCCTCCTGGCACTCCTCGATGCCAAGTACAACATCGTCGGTGTCGTCACCAAACCAGACAAGCCTGCCGGTCGAAAACGAGAAATTGAAGAGAGTCCGGTCAAAAAACTCGCCGTCGAACGCGCCCTCCCACTCCTCCAGCCTGAACGGATGGATGATGCAACACTCAAAACACTGACCGACTGGAAGCCAGATCTCATTGTGGTCGCTGCCTATGGCAAAATTCTCCCCGAATCGGTCCTCAACCTCCCAGGATTCGGCTGTATCAACTTTCATACCTCGCTCCTCCCTCTCTGGCGAGGTGCCTCTCCGATCCAAAACGCGCTCCTTAACGGTGCCAGCGAAACTGGCGTCACCATCATGCTCATGGATCGCGGGATGGATACGGGTGATATCTTGACCCAAGTGACGGTCCCGATTGCCCCAGATGATACTACGGAGACTCTCACAGACAAGCTCACGACGGCTGGCTGTGACCTCATCCTCTCTACCCTCCCAGACTGGGTAGAACGTCGCATCACCCCAAAGAAGCAAAACCACGAAGATGCAACTCTCTGTCAGCTCATCGAACGGAGCGACGGCAAGATCGTCTGGAGTGACGATGCCGAGAGTATCTACAACCGCTATCGCGCGCTCTCTCCGTGGCCAGGTATCTTTGCTTACTGGCATAAAAAGGACAATCTCCTCCGCCTCAAACTCCTCACCGTTTCAGTCCAAAAGCTGAATCCTGGCCTCAAACAGCCCATCGGCATGGTCTGTGAAATCGGTGAAAAAATTGGTGTTCAAACCGGCAACGGTATACTCTTCCTCGAGACAGTCCAACTGGAAGGCAAATCACCCCTCCCGATTCGGGAATTTCTCAATGGCAACGAAGGTTTTATCGGGACTCTCCTCGAGTAGCACCCACTCTTATGCGCGAACTCCCCACTTCACAAGAAAAGAAGAATGCTCGAGCCGTACTCGTAGGCGGTTTGCTCGTGCTCTTAGTCGGTGGATACTTCATCGGACGAACACTCTTTAAAGATACTCCCAAAGAAGAAGACATCACCTCTGTCCTCCCTTCTCCCGCAGAAAGTAACCCGATCCCTGAACTCGATGCCAATACCATCCGGCAAAAGCTCATGAACAAAGAACAGCTCGTCTTCGTGGATGTCCGTGGCCAGGCTGACTTTGAGAGTGAACACCTCCTCGGATCCCGATCCATTTCAACAGGAGCCCTCGCTACCTTTGTGCCAGAAGAAGGCAGTACGGTCATCATTGTTTTCTCGGCTCAGGATAAAAATACACGAGAAACGACTGAGACTATCCTCCGTCAGAAATCCTACCCTGTTTTCATGTTGAAAGGTGGCATCGAGGCTTGGAAGCGAGGTGGCAATCAACTCATTTCAGCGGGTGATCCCAACTCATTTCTCGATCAGTCTAAAGTGACCTACATCAGTTTGGATGAGTTTAAAAAGCTCTATTTTAATCCCCCAACCAATCTCTTGCTCCTCGATGTCCAGACGACGGAAGCCTATGAACGGGCTCATATTCGAGGAGCCTTTCATATTCCGCTCAAAGAATTAGAGAAGCGCTCAGGCGAGATCCCAGCAGGTAGTACCATCGTGGTCTATGGCGAAAACGAACTGACCTCATTTCAAGGTGGTGTCAGATTAGCCGATCTCAATATCTTTACTGGCAAGACGCTCGCTGGCAGTGATTATCTCAAAAAAGAGAGCGGTCTCCCCATCGAACCGTAGCAACAAAAAACACCCTCCCGGGTGCTTTTTGTTTTGTCTTAGTCCTTGACTACGGCGAGGACATCTTTGTAGTTGCAGATGAGGTACGACGCACCCAAGATAGTGACTTCTTCACCGCCGTACAGTCGAAAGATGACTCGGTCACCTGACTTTACTTTGATACGATCGCTTTCACCGACACCGGCGACTATCCCAAACTGGGAACGCTCTTCCTTGGCTGTTTCTGGCAGGTAGATACCGGCTTCCGTTTTCTGTTCAGGCTTTTCGAGTTGAATCAAGATATTCTCACCGAGCGGTTGTACATTCGTTTTCTTCATAGAGTTTTCTTACGGGTTATGCACCTCACAGTATAGAAAAACTCCCTCTACTGGTCAATATGGACCGTTAATTCTTGAGTTCCTCAAGCGCGCGGTCCAATTGTGGATCGCGTTTGTTATCACGATCATCAGCGGTCATGCTGACCTCGATGTCCGGGCTGATACCGGCTTTATTGATCTGGTGTCCTTCTGGCGTCAACCACCGTGCGACGGTAATCTTGACCGCCGTATCCTTGCCTACTGGTATCAGTTCCTGCACAGATCCTTTACCGTAAGATTTTTTGCCGATAAGGGTCACATTGTCCCGGTTCTCACTCAAGGCCCCAGCGAGAATCTCAGAAGCACTCGCGCTACCCTCATTGATGAGAACGACCGTCGGAAGAGCACTCAAGATATCTCCGCCTCGTGCTTTGAGCTCCTTGCGCTTGCCAGCACCGTCTTCTTCTATGACCACAATCTGTCCCGATGGGAGCATAAAACTCGCCATCTCAACGGCCGTATCGAGAAATCCGCCTGGGTTACTCCGGAGATCGATAATTACGCCCTTGGATTGGTCACTGGCCGCCTTTCTGACAGCTTCTGTAAACAGGGCATCGGTGTCCTCGCCAAATCGACTGACGCGAATATACGCAATATTGCCCTCTTTTGTTTCAGAACGAACACTCTTCACAGAAATAATGCCTCGCTCCACGGTGATATCACGAGTTTCTTCATCACCTTCCCGGAAAATAGTCAGTTTGACCGAGGTCCCCTTGGCTCCTCGAATACGCTTGACTGCCTCATCGAGCGAGTAACCACTCGAAGCCACATCATCAATCTTGACGATTTTATCACCCGGGAGGAGACCGGCCTTTTCCGCGGGCATCCCCTCAAGCGGAGCGATGATGGTGATGATATTATCCTTCATGCCCATCTCGGCCCCGATACCCTCAAAGACCCCCGATATATCTTCATTGAACTCTCGATTCTCTTCTGGGCTAAAAAAGGTCGTATACGGGTCCCCAGTGGCAGCGAGCATCCCATCAATAGCCCCATAAAAGAGTTCTCGGGCATCGAGACCAGTTCGATCGACATATTTGTCCTTGAGGAGCTCCCATACCTTCCAGAAGAGCGAGAAATCAATCGTCGTATCAGCACTCTTTTTGTTGACGATGATGGCGTCCTCTGGGGAGAGCACTTCCGAAGCGGTGACGCCCCCCATTTCGCGCCCATTTTCATACCCTGCATAGTAGGTCACGCCAAACAAGAGGAGGATAAAAAAAGCAAGGAACGCTTTTTTGAAGAGGCGATGACCCTGCTCTTTCTTTTCTGGTGTGGTCAACGGAACCTGGTTTGTCTCTGTCATATGTTGCTGTTAGTGTACTGTTGGTAATGATTTCCCACGATACTTCCAAAAGTATTTGAGGGCACTCTCGATATGATACCACGTTAGACGATTCCCAAGGAGCGAACCAAAGAATCCACCCTTGGCGCTCCCCTTGCCATGGTAATGGTAGACAAACGTATTCGGATAGTGCACCACCTTAAATCCGTGCTCCCAGAAGCGGCGACACCAGTCAACATCTTCCATATAAAGAAAGAAACGTTCGTCCATCGGTCCCACTTCCTTGGCTTTGGCTCGAGACACGAGCATAGCTGATCCGATAATCCAGTCGACAGCTTGAGGCCGACTTAAATCGAGGTCTGCCAGAGTAAACCAGCGCAGATGATTCCTGCCAAATGGGAGTTTGCCGAGCCAGGTCCGCCGATAGAGGATGGTCTCGGGTCGATAAAAATGGAAACAACTCTGTTGGAGGCTGCCGTTGAAATTGTACTGTTTGGGTCCCAGGAGTCCGATTTCTGGATGAGCTTTGAGGTACGTGAGCATCTCTGGCACCGCACCCGGACTGAGCACAATGTCACTATTGATAAGAAAAACGTATTCTCCGCGCGCTTCTTCAATGGACACATTCACGAGCTTCTTGAAGCCGACATTTTGACCAAAGGGAAAGAATCTCATACTTGGAAATTCTTCCCGCATGAGCATCTCAGTAGCCTCCTCTGTGGCGCTATCAGCCACAATCACCTCATAGTCTATGCCGCTCCCCGTCATCTCTTGTTCTATAGACTGAAGACAGAGTCGCAAGATTTCTGGACTCCGATACCCATTGACGGCAATAGTAAGCGCTTTTTCTGACATGTTCGTACCAGAGAGACCCCTCCCTGGAATGCCTTAGTAGTTGAGAGAGTTCCGAAACAACTCCTTGATTCGATCGTAGTTATCTCCAATCGGAAGGAGGATGTACCCAGTTTCCTTGGTCTGAGGTGGATTGTAAAGAAGTCCCTCCTCGGAGTTTTCAAGCACCTTCTGGTTGATATTGCCTGCGTCTCCAGCCTTTTGATACAGCTCGAGCATCCGCTTCATCTCCCAGGCTTCGAGGTTGGTACTGACATTGTTCCCGAGGCTATCAAGCATAGCTGTCACCTTGGAGAAATCCGTCAGCGTACCAAGTGACAAGGATTTGTCCTTGATCAGCTTGATGACCTCTTGTTGACGCCGAGCTCGATCGAAGTCACTCGAGGTATACCGGGCGCGAGCATAGCAGAGCGCCTTGTCACCATCGAGCAAGTTCTCACCCGCTGGCAGTTTGAAGTTACCGCCACACTCAAGCTCTGCGATAGCTGCTGTGGTCATCTTTTCAAAGCAGAGCGGGTAGCGCTTCGGATTGGCATAGTAGGTGCCATTTTTACGTTGGATGCGCTTTTCCTCATAATTCCCGGATGGCACCGTATAGGTGATGCCATCACAGCGCTTTTCGAGGCCACGGAACTGCATCCCTTCTTCAAAGGGCTGCTCAAGCGTAATCGTAATACCCCCAATGGCATTGACGAGGTCCTTGAAGCCCTGGAAGTTGATAGTGACGCCGTACGGAATACTGAGACCCGTCACTTCGCCTACAATAGTGCGCATGTCCTCGATACCACCACCGCCATGCGAACGCTCTTCACCGAGGGCGTAGACGGCATTGATTTTGCGGTGTTCGTCACGACCCGGCACCTTGACATAGAGGTCACGCGGGATAGAAATGAGCGAGGCTTTGCTCATATCCCCCTCGCCGTTCTTGGGATGGATCGAAAGTACCATGATGGTATCTGCGAGGAGCCCGCCACCTTCGACGCCCTCGCCGCGCATCCCGAGGAGGAGGATGTTGATTCGGCCTTCTGTTTCACCACTCAAAGTCTTTTCGACGCCCGGGAGCGTTTTTACAAGGGACTTGAAGATATTGGCATCACCCTGAGAAATTTTATCGAGAGTAATCCCTGTCTTCCAAGCAAAGGCACCCCCTGCAATGAGGAGGAGAGCCAGACCAAAGAGTGCCACCCGAATAACGCGTTTCTTGGTCGATACTTTTCCTTCGCCGAGCGAGGCATCGGTTGACTTTGGTGTATACATAGCGTAAACAATAATGAATTGAATGGCGTGTCAGCGACTGAGCTCGTCATAGAGTGACAAGAGCTTGGTGGCACTGGCCCGCCAGGAAAATAGTGAGACCCGCCCTCTCCCGAGAGAGATGGCGTTTTCTCGTACATTGTTGTCAGTAAGAAGAGTATACAGTTTTTCCTCACAAGTGGCAACACTCGTTGGGTCGAAATAGAGCGCCGCTGGCCCGGCTACTTCCGAGAGACACGGGATATCCGAGGCTACGACCGGGACATCCTGACTCATGGCCTCGAGGAGTGGGATACCAAAACCCTCATAGCGTGAAGGAAATGCGAACACCCTGGCCATTCGTATCACAGCCGGCAAGTCCGATGCGCTGATATAACCCGGGAAAATCACTCCATCTTCACCGTTACACTCGGCGATGGCTCGATCGATGTCGAGATCAAAGTGGTGCCCCGCACGATTGCCGACCAGTACGAGACGCACCTCTGGGAGACGCTCTCGTAGCTTGGCCCAAGCCCTAATAAGAAGTGGCAGATTCTTCCGAGGCTGGAGCGTTCCTACGGAAATGATGTACTGCTCTGGGAGTCCGTATGCTTGGCGTATTGTTTCAAAGTTCGGCTGGGAAAGCGCCTGAAACTCTAGGGAGAGCGCATTGGGTACGAGTACAATTTTGTCGCCACTGGTCCCATAGTAGCGGATGATCTCGTCCTTCGTGAACTGCGATGGCACAACCACCCGGTCTGCTCGTCTCAGAGCAAGCGGGATAAACACGGAGAGAAACAATCGGTCACTCCAGCCGATATACTGAGGCAATGCAACAAATGACACATCGTGGATGTGATCAACGACCTTGGTCCGCGCCGGCACAAAGAGCGGCAGAATATACTGAGTATGAAAGACTGCCACGTTGTGTGTCAGGAGAAACCACGGGAGAGTGACGAGATTCCAGACAAAACGGTTCTGACCCGAGAGCGTCACTAGGCGCACATGAGTAACACCGACGATACCAAGTCGCTCCCGGAGCGTGTCGAGTGTCGCCCGATCGCACTCATCCGTAAGAAGCCAGTACTCATGGTCCGTGTCTTGCGCCAAAAGCTCTTTGGTCAAATTAAAAAACACGGTCTCATCTCCCGTTCGCTTCCGACCGAGGAGTCTCACATCAATGGCTCGAATCTGACTGTTCATAGTTGAGAGTGTGAAGAGACAGCTCGCTCCACCAGGAGCGCCGCGACTGCAAAAAACATAAAGTAAAACCCGAGGAGAATGCCTGAATTAAAGAGGTTAAATACAGTTAGGCCAAGGAGTATCGAAAGTAGACTGGCCGCAAGCATCGCCTCTTCCGTCATGGATGCTCCCATCACGCCCTCAAGGAGTCGCAGACTGAAATAGGAGAGGAGCACTACGAGAGCCGCGAGTCCCAACAAGCCACTCCCAAGCCAGACTTCAAGAAAGATATTACTTGCGTTCAGTCCGGCCCCGCGCTCATCGGTCCCGAGAATCGAGCTGATGCTCCCCCACCCGATACCCAAGAAGGGGTGACTTTGCACGACTTCCGATACCGTCACGTAGATTTGGCCACGGAGCGCGATATTGGGATCGCGACGGTCGATCTCTGTCACGAGATATCCTGCTTCGCGCTCGCGCTCGATATCTTCGAGATTGATGTGGCGGCACCCATAGGCAGCGAGCTCATCGGTCGTCCCGATAGCGGCAGGCGGTGTCGCCACGCTCTCACAGGCCACCGTAATCTTTTGGAGTCCACCCGTACTCTCTATACGATTCAAAAGATGAAATGGGCTCAAACGGGTACTCTCTACAATACCGACCGACACAACGAGCACCCCGACCAAGAGCGCGGAGAAGAGCCAGAATGCATGATCAAAAAATCGGCCCGTTTCCGACTTGAGCCGTAGGAGAAAGAAGAGTCCAAATGAAAGCACGAGAACAGCTGCTCCCAACCAAGCACTCCTCGCCATCGTGAGAATCAGTGTCGTTAGAATAAGGATGAGAAAGGATAAGAGTCCACCGTAGAGCAATGCTCGCTTCATAGATGAGCCGATAGCCCTACCCCGCCATACTAAGAGAGTGAGGAGATAGAGGCCAATACCAAGCGGGAGGAGGAGAAACATGCCGAGCCAATCCGCTTCCGGAAAGAGCGCATTGGGTCGACCCGTCATCACTTGATAGCTCTCCAGACCCTCTGCAAAACGAATATTCTGCCACAAAGCATAGCCTGCTACGACAGCACTCGACAGGAGGAAAAATGGGAGTGCCTGACGTAAGTCATACATCGTACGAAAAAAAATGCGCCCCAAGAAATAGATTCCAACAAAAGATGTCACGATGACTGCTTGCTTGGCAGAGAGGATGGTATCTGGCGCCATAGCAATCCCGAGGAAACCACCCACGGCAACGAGCGGCCAGAACGCGTCAAACCACCGTGGCTCCATGAGTCGAAATGGCATATTTCGGAGCACGAGACGTATCAACAGGGAGACCATGAGCAAGATCATCACGAACTGATACGGGCGGATCTCGATGCCACCAAAGAAGGCCGGGGCGAGATTCACAATCTCAAGTGGCAGGAGAGCAATGAGGAGGAGGAATACCCACCCTGGTCGATAGAGTGAGGCGAGGAGCGTAACAAAAGCAAAAAAGAAAAAGTTTACCGGCTCAAGTGGCAATACTCCTCGATACATGAGTACCGGTAGCACCAAGAGGAGCACCCCAGCCCCAAGGAGGAGCAAGAGTCGATGGGTACGCACTCGTGCCAACGGTGTCAAAAGTGAATCAAAGATGTGCTTCATGATGTTTTCGTTGCGAGCGCTATCAATGTTTCGACAAAAGATTGCCATTCAAAGAGTTTGGCTCTCTCCCTGCCCTCATGTCCCAGACGTTCCCGGAGTGACGCATCAGCTATGAGTGTCTTGAGTCCCGAAGCGATTGCCTCTCTACGATGTGAATCCACATAGAGAGCGCCATCACCAGCCACCTCCATCAGTGAAGAGTTGTCGGCAGTGAGAATTGGCACACCAAGCGTCATCGCTTCGACGAGTGGGAGACCAAGCCCTTCGTAGTGTGAGGGATAGGCAAAGAAGAGTGCCTGACGATAGAGTGCTGGCAGGTCGTGTTCCGGCACAAAATCCAGCAACTGCACCTGTTCCTCGAGATGGAGCTCTTGTACGAGTCTCCGGACGGGAGTCGCCAGCGGGTTGGTTTCAGAAAAAATCCTGCCTGAAATAACGAGTTTCGGAATGGTTGGCTCACTGTCTCGTACCTCTCGATACGCACGTAGGAGACCCTCGGCATTCTTCCGCACTTCCAGTCCCCCGCCATGGTAGATATATCCGGGCTCGAGACTGTACGTGGCGAGTACCTGGAGATCGCCAGCCTCGTCGGCAGGGAGATAAAAATGAGGCGCCACGGACGGGTACGCCACCGTGATTCGTTCCTCTGGAATACCAAATTCTACGAGGTCATGTTTGGTAGACTGTGACACAGCAAGTATCTGGGGAGCGCGCTCTATGCCTCGTGTGACCGCCCGCCAGTAGAGCCGCTTTCGCAGATTCCCCTGATACTCAGGAAAGAGCTCGGGGATGATGTCGTGGACCACCATCGTGTGACGCTTCACGGAAGAAGTATGGAAATTGGTTGCTGACTGATAGAGGCTGATAAAAGCATCACAGTTATCTTTCTCGGCTTCCCGTGCCACTTGTTGTTCCCACAGTACCTTACGGATGAGATCGTCACGCTTCCAGAAGCGAGGTAAGAATGTCCGAACGGTAAAGTTTTCTGGTAATTTCAGGTCGATTGGTTCTTCAGTGTACAAGAAAAATGTTGTTGTTTGAGTGCTCTGTGTCGATGCTGCTAATTTTTGAATAAAATGAACAGAGACCTGACCAATTCCCGTGCCAGGCTTCCGTAAAAATGAAGCATTGATACCTATACGCATGCCCCTATTTTATCAGATTTCACGCTTCGAGGCTATTGCTTGAAGCTCATGAAGGAGGCGATTCATCTCGTCAACGAGTGGATGGGTGAGTCGAGCACTGATGACGGCACCCGCTTCCGTATAAAACCACACCAGATTTTCGGCGTTCCGCTTGAACTTGGTCCAAACAGCTTCACCATGGAGCGCATACTCATCAAGAGCGTTCCGCATATTATGGATCTTGTCGGCGGTCGCCACGAGGAGGGCCTCTCTACTATCATTTTTGAGATTCTCCAGATACTTTTCTTTGCGTTGACGCCAGCCATTGCCCCGGATGTCATGATTCTCCTTTTCTGCTTGGGTAAAGTCCTCAGTGACCTCAAGGACGATAGCAGTCACCCGGTCACCAAATTCAGCCCGGAGCATCTCGACGGTATAGGTCGGGACGTCCTCGAGCGTGTCATGGAGGAGCCCAGCGATGATAACATCCTCATCATCGACATAATGCGCGAGAAGAAATGCCACCGAGTATGGGTGGACGATGTATGGGACGCCACTTACCTTGCGGCGCTGGGGCTCATGGAGGACCGTCGCCCGGACGATGGCCTGCTCAATTCTGTGAGTCAGAAACATAGGATAATTTTAGCTTGTCAGGGAGGCTTTTCTTTCGTACAATGTGTATATTACTCCTAAATGCAAGATAAATGGAAGCTCCGTCATCCACATCAAAAAAAACGGTCGCGATTGTCGGGCTCGGCTATGTCGGTTTGCCCCTCGCCGTGCGAGCGAGCGAACGCGGATACACGGTCATCGGCTACGATACCAACGAAGAAAAGATTGCCCTCCTCAATGCCGGTAAGAGCCCGATTGAGGATGCCTTTCTCGAAGAGAACATCGGCCGCTACCCCTTTGAAGCGACGAGTGACGGCAGCCGGTTGGATCAGGCGGATATCATCCTCATCTGTGTCCCGACTCCAGTCGATGAGTCATTCTATCCTGATCTCACCCCTGTCATCTCTGCCACAGAGCTCATCGCCACTCACGCCAAAAAGGGCGCTCTCGTCGTCCTTGAATCTACGGTCAATCCTGGCGTCAGTGAAGAAGTAGTCCGCCCGCTCTTTGAAAAAGCTGGTTACACTATTGGCACTGACCTCTACCTCGCGCACTGTCCGGAACGGATCAATCCCGGTGATACCAAGTGGAACGTCACCAATATCCCTCGGGTCGTGGGATCATTTGATGAAACCGGTCTTGCCTTGGCATATGACTTCTATGCTTCCATCGTCGATGGTGAAATCCGCAAAATGAAATCCATCCGAGAAGCCGAAGCCGTCAAGATTGTCGAAAATTCATTCCGTGATATCAATATCGCCTTTGTGAACGAGCTCGCTCGCTCATTTGATGTACTCAATATCGATGTCAAAGACGTGATAGAGGGAGCTGCCACCAAGCCCTTTGCCTTTATGGCTCATTACCCCTCCTGCGGTGTCGGTGGTCACTGTATTCCGGTCGACCCCTACTACCTCATAGAGCGGGCCAAGCAGTCCGGCTTTGATCACAAATTTCTCAAGATTGCCCGGGAGATCAATAACAGCATGCCTGGTTACACCGTGGAGCTCCTCCAAGATGCCCTAAACCAAGTCAAACTCCCTGTGAATGGCACCAAGGTGGGTGTCCTCGGCCTCTCCTACAAAGCCAACATCGATGATGTTCGTGAATCCCCTGCTTTCAAGGTCATCGCGCATTTGAAAAAGCATGGTACCATCGTCACGACCTACGACCCGCACGTCAAGAAGAAGTCTGATGTCGGATCACTTGATGAACTCCTCGGGGGTGTAGAGGCGCTTGTCTTGGTCACCAATCACCGCGAATTTATCGATGCTCTCACGCCAGAACTCTTGAAGAAGCATGGTATCTCGGTCATCATCGACGGCAAGAACTGTCTCGACAAAGCATCTTTCCTCGAAGCTGGTATTATCTACAAAGGCATCGGCCGTTAGACAGACTCTCTATGATTTTTGGACTCCTCAAACTGATTGTCTGGATGGCGGGTGTGATTACGGTGGCGTATTTTACGCTGCCCTATTTCGGCTACGCCATCAACCTCAATTACTGGAACGAACGCAAAGTGGCCTGCCAAGAAAAACTCCAGCAATGTCAGAAGGACCTGATCAAGAATGGTTTGAACGGTGCCAAAGAAAACTGTAACGCCGAATGTGTCGACCCCAAGCTTCTTATCCATAAAA
>CAYWLN010000007.1:0-24715 GCA_964459475.1 uncultured Bdellovibrionales bacterium
TGACCGCGGAGCCGAGAACGCCCTCAGGCGCTCCCTGATTCGCTATCCAGATGCCTCAGCATCTACCATGGCTCTCTCGGCACTCTTGAAGAAAGCGGGGAAAACCGAAGAAGCGAAGCGGCTCCTCACAAGAGTAGTGGAGAATCATCCAGAATTATTCCCGGTCCGCTACAATCTCGCCAACCTCTACATTATGGAAGAAAATTACGGCAAGGCTGCCGAGCTCCTCCGTGATATCTATGAATTTACTCCGGAACTTGGTGACACCTGGTACAACTATGCGGTGGCTCTCATCAAACAAAAGCGTAATAGTGAAGCGATACCCGTGATGCAAGCCTATATCGATCGTTACCAGGACGATGCCTCGCGTAAGACAGTCGTGGAAAAATTCAGGACGGCGCTCGCACCAGCCCCAAATACCATTGAGTCACTTTTGCCTGGAAAACGCTGAGAGGGGATGGTACAATTTATCCCTTATCTAAGCCATTTTAATAGGAGCTTGACCAAAACACTAGGAAAAGAGCGAAAAAAGCGCTATGATAAGGGACGAAGCAGTAATTCATAAGATGATTTTATGGCGAAGTCGAATGCGGCATTCATGAAGCCGATGAAGGTGAGTGCAGAGTTGGCAGTAGTGGTCGGTCCTGGACCGATGCCCCGGTCAGAAGTCGTGAAGGCTCTCTGGGTCTATATCAAGAAGAATAATCTCCAGAATCCACAGAACAAGCGGAACATCCTCGCGGACGATGCGCTCAAGGCCGTGTTTGCTGGCAAGGCTGAAGTGACGATGTTTGAAATGACCAAGCTCGTTTCTGCTCACCTCTCATAATCTGAGGAAGCCAAAAGAAAAGACAGCCCTTCGGGGCTGTCTTTTTCTATGGCAACTTACATGGCCATATCGTGTGGTGCCACGCTCGGACTGAAGAGCTCTGGGCTGAGCATCCCAAAGATCATGGCGACATGAGCGACAACGAGGAAGATACCGACAAACGTCGCGTGGAGTTTCATCTTGCCTGTATCATCGAGTCCGCGACCGATCACGCCGAGCTCGAGGAGCGCTATCCCACCGAGAGGAAAGACGCCAGCGAGATAGGAGAGCACCGCGATGACGTCGGCCGGACCACGCCAACCGCCCGTGAGCGTGAGCGGAATCACGGCATTTTTCATCAGTGTCAGGAAGACCGGTACAAAGTAGATACCAGCCATGATACCGGCATAGCGATTGATACGGCGCACCGTGCCCCCAAAGTTACGGGTGAAGAGGAGGACAAGCTCGGTGATGGCGATGGTTTCGGCCAGGATAACCGGGATAGCCATGTAGATGATGAGGTTCCAGGGCTGGTTGGTCGCGAGGAGCTCCATGTAGTGAGTCATGTTCATAAGAGAAGAGATAATGATAAAAGTAACCGAAGCGAGATCGGAATTAGGGCGCCTTGGGATGGAGGATGCCGTCAGCAAAGAGTGAGACGAGCGGTGAACGGATTGTCTCGAGCGCCCCTGGTGGCGAGGAGAATCCTGGTCCGAGGAGTGGATCTCGAAGCGCGAGCCTCATGAGTGGTCGGAACCAGAGGAAGAGGCCGAAGAATACTGGGAGGATGACCAGCATATAGTGTTGCCAGGTGTCGATGTGGGCCCCGAGGTCTCCGCCAGGGAGAGACTGGAGCACGAGGTAGGGACAGTCGGACATGGTCATCCCGGCCATAGCCATATGACTCATATGTGAGAGGCTCACGATCGCAAGAAAGAGGTAGCCGATGAGGAGGAGTGGGGCGAGGGCACGCATGGGAGTAGACCAGTATTTACTCTCTTAGTATAGCACTGACCGTCAAGCGCTTGATTTTCTGGTCTCTCTCTGGTACAGTAGCTCTCTGGAAGATTGTCCCACCATGTATCGGACAATTTTTCTTTTGTATCTATCACACAATACTATGGCTACACCCAAACCATCATCGTCTCCGTACATAGTCGTCAAACGAAGTAGCGCGGGCTTAGGCCTCTTTGCCATCGCCCCGATCAAAAAGGGGACGACCATCATCGAGTATATCGGTGAGCGGGTTCCGACCTCGGTGGGGGATGAACGAGACAACCGCTACATGTTCAATGTGAATACCCGCTGGGACATCGATGGTAGCCCGCGCTACAACACCGCCCGCTACGCCAACCACTCCTGTCGGCCGAACTGCGAAGCCCTCAATCGTCGGGGTCGCGTCTTTATCGTCGCCAAGCGTAACATCAAGGAAGGGGAAGAAATCACCTACCACTATGGCAAGGACCACTTCGAGGGCTTCATCCAAAAGCTTGGTTGTCGTTGTGTGAAGTGCTCCGTCTAGAGTGCTACTTGACTGAGAGTCACACTTTTGAGAGACTACTCCATCGGTAGTTTTTTCCCAATTTCACAGAACGGCCACGGTTTGCAGTGGCACCACCGGAGAGAGAAGCATGCACACGATCCTTGTTGTTGATGACAGCATCTCGATGCGTCAGATGGTTTCCTTTACGCTCAAGAACGCCGGCTTCAAGCCTGTTCTGGCCGTGGACGGTCAGGATGCTTGGGAGCAGGTGGAGTCGGGGCTTCAGTTTGATCTGGTGCTGCTTGACCAGAACATGCCGCGCATGGACGGGCTCGCGTTTACCAGGAGGCTTCGTGAGGACCCGAGGTACCAGACGATCCCGATTCTGTTCCTGACCACTGAGTCGAGCGACCAGATGAAACAGGCTGGCCGTGCGGCGGGCGCCACCGGCTGGCTGGTCAAACCCTTTGATCCCGCGAAGTTGATCGAGGTCATCAATAAGGTCATTCGCTGAAGAGTCGCAGGTGTACATCAAGAGGCTGGTTGCGCGTTGCGCGATAGGCCTTTTTTATTTGCTTGTGCGTTGACTTGGCTCCAGAGTTGTGGTAAAGTTCCTTTCATTCATACATACTATGCCCGAAGAAATTATCTATCCCATTCGTATCAATCGCTACCTGGCGCAAAAGGGCCTGGCCACTCGGCGTGGCGCTGATGAATTGATTGAGGCTGGCCTCGTCAAGATTGCTGGAAAAAAGGCGGTTCTTGGTGACAAAGTCGAGAACGCCGAGACCTATGTCGAAGTGATCAAGGACGCCAAGCGTCCGGGCAAGAAGCACCAGTACGTCGCCTACTACAAGCCTAGGGGCATCATTACTCATTCGCCTGCGGAGTGGGAGCAGTCGATCGAGCAGGTCTCGGGGTACGCTGGGACTTTCCCAGTGGGGCGTCTCGACAAGGACTCTGAGGGCCTCATCATCCTCACGAACGACGGTCGCGTGACCGAGCGCATGCTCCACCCTCGCTATCAGCATGAGAAAGAATACAGGGTCATCGTCCGAGAAGACATCCCGGGGAACTTGAAGCGCATGCTTGAGGACGGTGTCTACAATGCCGGGGAGTGGCTCAAAGCCAAAAAGGTCATCGTCGTCCCGCCACATACGCTCCATATTGTTCTCACCGAAGGGAAGAAGCATCACATTCGGCGTATGCTCTCTGAGGCGCATCTCACAGTGGAGCAACTGATCCGTACCCGGGTCATGGATATCCATCTCGGTGCCCTCAAGTCAGGCAAGGGTCGTGTCCTCGAGGGCCCCGCCCGCAAAGCCTTTCTCCAGAGTATCGAACTTCAGGATCTCTAAAAATCTATCCAAGGAGAACCGATCAAACACCCGTGAGGGTGTTTTTTATATGGGGTTGACATACCCCCAGGGGGGTATTATGATGGGAGTATAAACAGTGTGAGAATCACATGAATACATCCAAGCAAAAGATCGAGCGACGACTCAAGATCATCGCCGGGCAGGTGCGGGGACTCGAGGAGATGGTCGCGAAAGACGCCTACTGCATCGATGTCATCACACAGACCTCGGCCGTGAAGCAGGCCCTCACTGCTATCGAGGACATGATGATGGAGAGCCACTTGAGTACCTGTGTCATCAAACAGATCAAGGGTGGCCAAGAAGCAAAGGCCAAAGCCGAAATCCTCAAGGTGTATCAATTGAAACGTAAATAATAATATAAATTATATGTCGTCACCATTCTCGACGCTGGCCATCGCTCTCATGATCCTGACAGGAATTGTTGGAGTAGGTATCGGCTATGCTCTCACTCCAGAGTACCGGCTCTCTATGTATGAAAAAAACACGATGGACTTGGGGCGTCCTGATCGGACGCTTGATCTCCGCTACGTGAATGCGATGATTGCGCACCATCGTGGGGCGATGCTTCTTGCTGAACAGGCCAATAAGAGTGAACGCGTTGAAGTCAAAAAACTAGCCGAAGCGATTCTCGCAGATGAGCCCAAGGCCATTGCCGAATTGTATGCCTGGAAGAAAGACTGGTACCGGGATACGAGAAGGGTCACAGATCCTATCGTTCCTAAATTGGGAGACTATGACAAAACATTTGATCTGCGATTTTTGAATGCGCTCATTGCACATCATGAAACTGGTGTCATCATGACACAAGACGTTCGGGTCAAATCAAGTCGGAGCACCGTACTCGATAACGCTGACGCCGTCGAAGCGTTTCTCAAGGGTGGTATCACCATGCTCTCTGGATGGCGCAGCACTTGGTATAACCTGTAAGTTTTATGAATAAAAATACTTTTGCCGTCACCGGCATGCACTGCGCGAGTTGTGCGACGATTATATCGAAAGCACTCAAAAAAGTAGCGGGAGTGAAAGAAGCCGAAGTCAACTATGCGACTGAAAAGGCCACCATCATGTTTGATGCGGAGCCCGCCTCTCTGGATGAGATGAATACGGCTGTCACCAAATATGGATACCGTCTCGTTACGACTGGTACAGAGAAGCATCCGGAGGAAGCACACAGAGGAGGAGAGGAGCACGAGAGGGAGATGGACTCCCAGCGAGCCAAGACCGAGTTTGTCGTGCCAATAGCCCTTGGGGTATTCTTTATCATGATGTGGGATATTGCCGGGAAGACACTGTCTTTTGTTCCCAATCTGCCGCTCCCGATGGAGCTCTTCAATGTTATCGCCCTGGCGCTTTCTACGGTGGTGATGTTTTGGATCGGGCGTCCGTTTATCGACGGCGTGACGCGTTTCGTGCGCTATCGGGTAGCCAATATGGATACCCTCATTGGTATCGGGACGCTCACTGCTTATCTCTACAGTGCGGTAATCACACTCCTCCCTCAGGTGCGTGAACGTTTCCTGTTACCGGAGTACACGTATTTTGACGTGGTGATCGTGGTGATTGGGTTTGTCACACTCGGGAAGTATCTCGAGGCCCGTTCGAAAGAAAAAACCGGTGAAGCGATTGAGAAGCTCCTCAACCTTCAGGCCAAGACGGCCTTGGTGCGGCGCGATGGTCAAGAAGTGGAAGTGCCGATGAGTGCGGTCGTTGTGGGCGATGTGGTCATTGTGAAGCCGGGAGGCAAGATCCCTGTCGACGGGACTATCCTCACTGGTGATACCTCTCTTGATGAGTCGATGATTACGGGCGAATCTATCCCGATTGATAAACAGCCAGGGGACATGGTGATTGGGGCAACCATGAACAAGCAGGGGAGTATTACCATAAGTGCTACCAAAGTGGGCACCGATACGATGCTGTCACAGATTATTGCCATGGTAGAGGAGGCTCAGGGCTCCAAGGCACCGATTCAAGCGACGGCTGATAAAATTTCGAGCATCTTTGTCCCCGTCGTTTTGGGGATTGCCTTACTCTCGCTCGCACTCTGGGTAGTAATAGGTTCGATTTTTCTTGGATCGACCATCGCACTATCATATGGCATTGTCTCTTTTGTGGGCGTCTTGATCATAGCCTGCCCGTGTGCGTTGGGACTAGCTACGCCAACCGCTATCATTGTAGGTGTCGGCAAGGGAGCGCAGTATGGGATCCTGGTGAAGGACGCAATGAGCTTGGAGCTCCTGAGTCAGGTTGATACGATTGTGCTCGATAAAACAGGTACGATCACCAAAGGCAAACCCGAGGTCACAGACGTACGAGTGCTTGATTCTGCTTATGACGAGAAGCAGATCCTCGCTCTTGTGGGGAGCGTCGAGAAAATGTCCGAACATCCCTTGGCCGAAGCGATGGTAGCTCGGGCGCAAGCGGTCGGAGCGGATTTTGTCCCCGTCATGGATTTTCAGGCGTTCGAAGGAGTGGGTGTCAAAGCGCGTAGTGGAGAAAAAGAAATTTTTATTCACAAACCAGAGAAGGGCGAGCAGGATACAGCGCTCAACACACTTCAGGCAGAGGGGAAGACGGTCATTATCGTGGAGATCGATGGTAAGCGCGCGGGACTGATCGCTCTGTCCGATACTCTCAAGGATGAATCAGTAGCAGCTATCCGGAGTCTTCATCAGAAGGGTATCGAGGTCATCATGCTTACTGGAGACAATGTGATTGTGGCGGACCGTATCGCCAAGGAGGCTGGTATCGATACCGTGATAGCCGAAGTCATGCCACAGGAAAAAGCGGGCAAGATCAAAGAACTGCAGGCGATGGGCAAAGTGGTCGCCATGGTAGGGGATGGTATCAATGATGCTCCAGCGCTCACGCAGGCACATGTCGGGATTGCGATGGCCACTGGTACTGATATTGCTATAGAATCAGCCGGGGTGACACTCCTTCATGGTGATCTACGCAAGATTGCCCAAGCGATCGAGCTCTCACGAGCCACGCTCTCAACCGTGAAGCAGAACCTGTTCTGGGCCTTCATCTACAATGTGGTGGGGATACCGGTCGCTGCCGGACTCCTCTTTCCGCTCTGGGGCATTATCTTGAATCCCGTTTTTGCTGGGCTCGCCATGGCGCTCTCGAGCGTCTCGGTCGTCAGTAATTCGCTTCGCCTCAAAACCAAAAAACTCTAATACTATTATGAAGACCTATACGTTTCATGTTTCAGGGATGCACTGTCAGTCCTGTGTCTTGTTGACCGAAGGCGAGACCAAGGAGTTTCCGGGGGTAAGTGAAGCCCGGACAGATTTGGCCAAAGAGACACTGACGGTGACGGGCGAGTTTGGCGACCAGACACCCGAAGCAATCGCTGCGGAACTGAGTATCGCGCTTCAGAAGCACGGCTATAGCCTCTCGGTAGACCGGCCAGAGCAAGGAGTCGATTGGTCACCCTTTCGAGTGGCGCTTCCACTCGCTCTCGTTTTGGTTGCGCTCTTTGTCGCCCTCCAAAAGACTGGCCTCGTCAATATCGTGGATACCAGCAGTGTCTCCTATGGCACCGTATTTATCATCGGTATCATCGCATCACTCTCGACGTGCATGGCAGTAGTCGGTGGCCTGGTCCTGTCACTGTCTGCAACTTTTGCCAAGGAGGGCGAGACACTACGACCACAAGTATTGTTTCATCTCGGACGACTCGTCTCCTTCTTTGTCTTGGGTGGAGTGATTGGGTCTATCGGTGCCAACTTTACCCTGAACACCGAGATGACTTTTTTCCTCAGCCTGATTGTCGGCTTCGTCATGCTTTTTCTCGGCATCAATCTCCTCGATGTGTTTCCTTGGGCCAAGAAGTTTCAGCCGGCTATGCCACGTTTCCTCTCGCGTCATGCGCTCGGTATCACTCGCTTCAACCACTCTCTCACGCCACTCCTCGTGGGCATCGCTACGTTTTTTCTCCCGTGTGGTTTCACCCAGTCTATGCAGATCTATAGTCTGACCACGGGGAGCTTTTGGCAGGGGGCACTCACGATGTTCACCTTTGCCCTCGGGACGCTCCCAGTATTGGGACTGATTAGCTTCGGATCTTTTCAGATTGAGCACAGCCCCAAGAAGGACCTCTTCTTCAAGACTGCTGGTCTCGTCGTTATCTTCTTTGCCCTCTTCAATCTCATCAATAGTTTGGTTATCATCGGTCTTATCCCCGCTGTTTTTAATTTTTGAATGATACAGTTATGAAAATATTTTTTGGAGCCATGGTAATAGCGGTGCTCGCACTCGGTGGGTATATTGTATCCAATCTGAGTAATCAAGAGGCCAGCCAAGCCGAGTCGAGTACATCAGGGAGTAACGTGAGTGTGGTTGATGGGACGCAGATTATTACCCTGAGTGCCAAAGGGGGCTATCAGCCCAAACGGAGCGTGGCGGTAGCTGGTCTCCCGACCATCCTCCGGGTCAACACGAACGGCACGTTTGACTGTTCGTCTGCTCTCCGCATCCCCAGTCTCAAGGTAAGTGAGAATCTGCCTATGAATGGGACTACTGATATCAAGCTCGGTACCTTGTCAGCTGGGACCATCCCTGGGAACTGCGGCATGGGTATGTACCCATTTGAAATCCAGGTCAATTGAGCATTGCCAGAGATAGGCATAGAATGAAAGGGAAATATAATGTTACCCACGTATGGATATCGTGTCACATGGGCTCTATGGGGGAGTGGCCTTTGGGCGTAAGAATCGCACCAACTTTTGGCTCTCTTTTTTCTTTGGGGTGATGCCAGATCTCTTTTCTTTTGGCCTGTTTACTGCTGGCACGTGGATTGGACTCTTTGACCATCCGGACTGGTCATCTGGGCGTCATCCAGACCCATCCCAGATTCCCCAGTTTGTCTCTACCTTTTATGACTACACCCATAGCCTCGTTATCTTTGCCCTGGTCTTTGGCTTGGTCTGGCTCATCCGCCAGAGACCGTGGTGGATTATGGCTGGCTGGGGACTCCATATCTTAGTCGACATCCCGACTCACTCGAGTGCTTTTTTCCCGACCCCGTTTCTGTTCCCGCTTTCTGACTTTCACATCGATGGTCACCCGTGGAGCACACCAGAGATCTTTCTTCCGAACGTCATCCTCCTTATCGCACTCTATACCTGGTTCTACGTTGTGAAACCAAGGCGAGATCAGGGGAAGACACTTACCCCTTGATTTTTCTCAGAAAAGGTGCTATAATAGACATAGAACTGAAAAAACGGGTGCCTCACGGGTAGCCGTTTTTCCTTTTTCTGAGCCATTTTATGAAAAACAAACACACGAATACAATTCAAAAACGTGACATCTTGGCTCGCGCCTTGGATGTTCCTGTTGCTTCGCTGAGTCTCTCGACCGATACTTTTTATGGTACCTTTCTTTCACTGGCTGCAGTAGTTACCGCGCTCCTCTATGGGGCGAGCGGTGCGGTGGCCAATACCGAGATAGCCTTTGCACCAGTGATTAACCCACGCCAAGTAATTCTGGAGAACAAGGTGGACAAGCTTGTTGGTGGCTATCCGATAGCACAGATGACAGAGATAATTGCCAAGCAAGACAAGACAACCGCCGCCTTCCTGGTGGGTATCGCCAAAAAAGAAAGTAACTGGGGCAAGCGTGTACCGCGAGCTGAGGACGGCTCTGACTGTTACAACTACTGGGGCTACCGTGGGGCTGGGTCACGCGGTATCGCCATGGGCCATGGTTGCTTCGGCAGTCCCGAAGAGGCTGTCGGTGTGGTCGGGGGACGAATCGACACTCTGGTTCACGAATACAACTTTCGGACCGCTGCTGAGATGGTGGTCTGGAAATGTGGTTGGAGCTGTGACGGGCATAGCAATCAGAGCGTGAAAAAGTGGATTGCTGACGTCGCTCTCTACAAACAGAAAATCGCCAATTAAAGAGTCAGTATATCGAGCCAGCTCCCTTCCGCAAGGAGCTGGTTTTAGCTTTACAAAAGCCAAAAAGAATGATATAATACAAAAGTGATGCTAAGTTGCCATATACTGTATGAGTCAAGATACACAACTGAGTCGTTTCATCCAGGCTCGTCCACACCTTGTGTGGTATGTGCGTGATTTGGTCGGTCTTTCGGAGGATTCTATAGTAGAGAACACGCTCAACTATGGTACCTGGCAGGATGTTCAGGAGCTCATAGTATTATTGGGTAGGGAGCGGGTGGAGCGGATTTTTACGAAACAATGTCAGGGAGCGAGAAGTAACTATCGTCCCGCCATAGCCAACTATTTCCACTTGTATTTTTCTCAGTATGCTACACACTGAAATCTTCTCAGAGCAACAGCGATTACTCCTTCCACTCGTGCAAGAGTTTCGACGGGACTTTGGGCTCGTAGGAGGGACAGCACTCGCTCTTCATATGGGTCATCGCGAATCAATCGACTTTGACCTTTTTACGTCTGAGCCTCTGCGACACGCCTTCTTGCGTCAGAGGATAGTCGCTTATGGGAAAAACATCCAGACGTTGGTAGAATCTCCAGTCGAGTACACGACACTAGTAGACGGCGTCAAAGTGACATTTGTGCAATACCCGTTTCCTCTGACGTATCCTATTTCACTCGATGAAACAGCGGTGTTGCCTGACATCTTGACGCTCTCAGCGATGAAGGCCTATGCCCTGGGACGTCGAGCCAAATGGAAGGATTACGTCGACCTCTATTTTGTCATGGAACAACATCATTCCTTGAAAGAAATTGTTCAAAAGGCAGAGAGTATTTTTGGAGGCGAATTCAATGAAAAGAATTTCCGTTCACAACTCGCATATTTTCAAGACATCGATTATTCTGAGGCAGTGACCTATCGTCCTGGATACGAGCAATCCGATGAAACGCTGAAAAAGGGTCTTGTGCGATGGAGCCTCAGTTGATCAGGGCGTGAAAAGTGGATTGCCGACGTCGCTCTCTACAAAGGAAAAATCTCCAATTAAAGAGCAAAACCTCCACCAGCTCCCTTCCACAAGGAGCTGGTTTTTTGTACTCTCGAGGAGGTACTTGACCCCGCACCTTTTCCGAGGCAGGCGTCGAGAGGCAGAAGTTGCCAGGCGTATCCGCCTCTCGGCTCAGGCGAGCGGTTGTTGGCATTGGTACAGAGAAAAGGTGCGGGGTTGACAAAAAATCATTTTTGCGGTACGGTGAAGTGTCCTGTTTTATGAGGGAAATATAAAAAAGAGTAATGATGTATCTCTGCATCCAGGCTCTTTTTTTGTTTATCTTTTACTTTGAAGGTTGTGGCAAAACAGATATCGGTGGTCATCCCGACTTTGAACGAGGAGGGGAATATTGTGTCTTTGGTAAAGCGCCTGGCGCGCGTCTTTGAGGAGCGCTCCCTTGGGGGAGAGCTTCTTTTTATTGATGACCATTCGACAGATGAGACTCGAGCTCTCATCACGAGACTGACTCCAGAATATGCTGAGACCTTTACTATTTCTTGTCATCTGAAGAAAGGACAGCGGGGCAAGGCCCAGTCACTCATCGAAGGCTTTGCACTCGCGCAGTTCGACACCATCGTCATGATCGATGCTGACCTCCAGTACCCGCCCGAGGCCATCCCTGGGATGCTCGATCGTCTCACGGGAGGGGCAGACATCGTCGTCGCCGACCGCAAAGAGCATGATACCAATTTTCTGCGCAAGCTTTTGAGCAAGACCTTTAGTCTCGTTTTTTCTCGTTTCCTCCATGACCTCCACTGTGACAGTCAGTCGGGGCTCAAGGTGTTTCGCAAAAAGATTCTTCGTGAGGTGATTCTCCATCCGACACCGTGGACCTTTGATATGGAGTTCCTCCTCTCGGCTCGGAATTATGGCTACATCATCGACTCGGTCCATATCACCTTTGCCGAACGTCAGGCGGGTACGTCGAAGCTCAATCCGCTCCGCGCCATGATAGAAATTGGTTGGAGTGCCCTCCGGCTCAAGTGGCAGGGACATACTCCATTTATCATCGAGCCAGAAACTGGCGACTCGATGGTGGGAGCGGGTATCGCTCACAACCGTCAGCGCTTTGTCACTCACACGACCCTCCATCATCACATCTCCGCTCTCCGCACCTTTGCCCCTTGGCAACGCAACCTGATTTGGGCCGTTGTCCTCACGATTGGAGCGGGTCTCATTATTCGTCCGCTCGAGACGGGGATTACGGTGGTGGCGGTACTCACCATCATCTATTTTATCGATGCCATGTTCAACCTCTTCCTGGTGATGAAGAGCTTGAAGACCCCGCCGGAACTCTCGAGTACGGTAGAGGAGCTCGTTGCCATCGACGAAGCCACTCTCCCGGTTTACTCTGTTCTCTGCCCGCTCTACAAAGAAGCCCACATGCTCCCGACGTTCGTCTCGGCTATGCAGGGACTCGACTGGCCGAAGAACAAACTTGATGTCCTTCTCCTCCTCGAGGAAAACGATCCCGAGACCATCGCGGCAGCGCGCGCTATGGATCTCCCGAGCTATGTCCGCATCCTGGTGGTTCCTCACTCGATGCCCAAGACCAAACCCAAGGCCTGTAACTACGGCTTGTCTTTTGCGAGTGGTGAGTATGTCGTCATCTATGATGCCGAAGATATCCCCGAGCCCTCTCAGCTCAAGAAGGCTTATCTCGGATTTCAGAATTCTGATCCGTCAGTACGCTGTCTCCAGGCCAAGCTCAATTATTTCAATCCACACCAGAATCTCTTGACCAGATTGTTTACAGCTGAGTATTCGCTCTGGTTCGATGTCATCCTCCCGGGACTCCAGTCGATCAATACCTCGATTCCACTCGGTGGGACGAGCAACCACTTTCGTACGGCTGACCTCCTCGAACTTGAGGGTTGGGATCCATTCAATGTGACGGAGGACTGTGACCTCGGAGCCCGTATCTTCAAGCGCGGGTTCCGCACGGCGATCATCGACTCGGTCACCCTCGAAGAAGCCAACAGTGATGTGAAAAACTGGATCCGTCAGCGTTCCCGCTGGATCAAAGGCTACATGCAGACCTATCTCGTCCACATGCGCCATCCGGTCGCCTTTGTCCGTGAGAATGGCTGGCATGCACTCATCTTTCAGTTGGTGGTCGGAGGCAAGATCGGCTTTATGTTTATCAATCCGTTTCTGTGGCTGGCGACCGTCACCTACTTTACACTCTATGCCATCGTCGGTCCGACCCTCGAGGCCCTCTTCCCGCCACTCGTGTTTTACTTTGCGGCTATATCGCTTGTCTTTGGGAACTTCCTCTACCTCTACTACTACATGATCGGGACGGCCAAGCGCGAGCACTTCCAGGTGGTGAAGTACGTTTTTCTCGTGCCGTTCTACTGGTTCCTCGTGAGCTGGGCTGCCTTTATTGGTCTCTACCAGCTCATCCGCAAACCCCACTACTGGGAAAAAACGCTCCATGGTCTCCATGTGAAAAAGACGGAGGAGAAAAAAGAGAAACAAGTTGAGTCCGTGGCCAAGGAAGAGGGGAGTGCGGTCACGAAGCGTTCGTCCATGAATCTCCTGGACCGGTTGATGCGCCTCGAGCAGTGGGTCATCAGTCATGCTCCTCGCTTTATCCCCAAGCCGTATCTCCACTTTATTTTTTCGAATAAGGGGGTGCTGGTTGCTTCAATGATTCTTGGAAACTTCCTTAATTTTGTCTTCAATGCCTTTCTTGGACGCGAACTTTCGTTTGAAGAGTTGAATCTCGTGATTTTTGTTAATACCCTTTGGTTTATTACAACAATTTTTGTCAGTGGTTTTGCATCGACTACCAACCATCGTGTCTCATACCTTCTTGCTAGTAAGGGAAGGGGCGCCATGTGGTTATTTTTTCAGCGGAACATGCGGTATCTCCTTATCTTTATTCTTGTCGTTGGGACCGCATGGATTGTTTTGTCACCAGTCTTGGCCCTGTTTTTCCATGTCCAAGAGGTATCTGTCATGGTGTTCTTTACACCTGCTATCGTATTTGGACTTCTTTCATTTACTTTCCAAGGATTCTTGAAAGGTAGTCTCAGGTTTTTTTGGGCCGCGGTAGTCATGTTGGTCGAAGCAGTATCCAAGTTATTGTTGGCCATTATCTTTGTCTATTCGGGTCATCCAGAGAAAGTATATCTTTCTATACCAGCATCACTTATGATTGCTGCGGTTCTTGGTGGTTTGGTTATTTTGAAAATGCGCATGGGTGTGAAGTCTGAAGAAATAATTGCCGTAGAAAACAAAAAGGCAGTCGTAAATTTTCCGGTGAAATTCTACTTTTCATCGATGGCATCCAGCGTTTCGACGATCATCTTTTTGAGTGTCGATATTCTCTTGGTGAAGCATTTCTTTGGTGCCGAAGAGGCTGGCCAGTATGCGCTTCTGTCGCTAGTCGGCAAGATGGTCTATTTTCTCGGCTCACTCCCAATGGTGTTTATGGTGACGCTCGTTAGTCGAAAGGAAGGGCTAAAACAAAATTCGTCTAACATTCTCTCCACGATTTTTTTCAGTGTACTTGTTCTCTCTTCAGTGGGAGTTCTCGCGTTCGGGGTGTTGGGGTTTTTGACTGCCCCTCTCCTCTTTGGTGCCAAAGCACTTGATATCGTCCGTTGGTTGCCACTCTATACCTTGAGCATTGCGCTGTTCACCTTGGGCAATGTCATTGTGGTGTATCACCTGGCCAAGCGTCACTATCTATTCTCGGTAATCTCTCTACTCATATCAGTAGGTATGGTCGTTGGCATCTGGTTTGACCACGATCATTTTTCAGATGTTGTCGAAGTCATTTTTGGCGCGAGTGTCGTCAGTGTGGCCGTATTTTTTGTGATGCATTTGTTTGAAACCAGCCTGCCTTTTATCGGGAGGAGCATTCAAGATTTTGCAGGGGTGTTTTATAGTGGACTTCCTGATACGGTATCAGATATTGCGCCTGGTAAAAAACGCATCCTCATTTTTAATTGGCGCGACACCAAGCACAAGTATGCTGGTGGAGCAGAAGTCTACGTTCATGAGATTGCTAAAGAATGGGTTAAAGAAGGGAACCAAGTAACGCTCTTCTGTGGGAATGATGGTCGAGAAAAGCGCCATGAGGTTATTGACGGTATTCAGATTGTACGTCGCGGAGGATTCTATTTGGTCTATGTCTGGGCATTCTTGTATTACATGTTTCGATTTCGAGGGAAGTATGACGTCGTTATCGACTGTGAAAATGGGATTCCATTCTTTACGCCGGTTTATGTTCGTGTCCCTATCTACTGTCTCCTCCATCATGTGCATCAAGAAGTGTTCTACTACTCCCTGCCGCGTCCGTTGGCATGGTTTGCGAGTTTTCTTGAGAAGGATCTCATGACCTTTTTCTACAAGCGGGTGAAATTCATCACCGTATCTGAGTCGAGCAAACAGGATATGGAGGCTATCGGTATTGGCGCTGCGGGTATTCGGGTAGTGAACCCCGGGGTAGATCTGCAAGCTTATTCACTGCTACTGGCAGAAAAAACAACTCAACCGACTATACTTTATCTAGGGCGACTGAAAGCGTATAAGTCGGTTAACGTACTGATTCAGGCGTTTCGAATAGTACTTACTGAGAGGCCAGAAGCGGAACTTGTTATAGCTGGAGATGGCGAGGAGATGAAGTCGCTCAAGCGTTTGGCGAAGGAACTTCGTTTGAATGAAAAACAGGTTCGCTTCATCGGCCGAGTGTCACATGAAGAAAAAGTAAAACTGCTACAGTCTGCTTGGGTATTTGTGAATCCATCCTTTAGAGAGGGGTGGGGCATTGTTAATATTGAAGCCAATGCCTGCGGGACACCAGTCATCGCTTCTGATGTTCCGGGCTTACGTGATTCGGTGCGAAACAGTGAGACCGGCTACCTTGTTGAATACGGAGATACTGCGGCGTTTGCCGAAAGGATTCTCCAGGTTATCAGAGATCGTGCTCTTCGTGAAATTCTTTCATCTGAGGCTCGTACGTGGTCTCAGCAGTTTGCGTGGGAAAAGTCTAGCGAGTACTTTTATAAGTGCCTGAGATAGTTATATGGATAAACTATCTTTTATTACAACCCTGAAGTTCATAAGAGGACAGTTGCTGTCTTGGATTTTATCCGCGCCTAAGAGGAAAGCGTTTCAGCTTACTGAATATGAAAAGATTCAAGATTTAAAGGTGTCACCAGACGGAATATCAGAGACATCACTCTATGAAAAAAATGGAAAGTACTATGTTGTGAAGATTCTTTATGCTCGTCGTGGTACTTTGGATTACGAGTACACGCTGAATCAGGCGAGTATGTATTCAGTACTAGGTGATATCGAGTACAGACAAAGCTCCGGAGACCGAGTCTGCTTTCCAAAACTCGTAGACTTGATTGACGGAACCCCAATTGTATTGGTGAGAGAATATATAGATGGAGAGTTGTTGGCAGATGCTCCACTTGCTACTCAAAGAGGCGTATTGAAAGAGTGCCTAGTGGCATTACAGTATGCTACTGGAAAGATTGCTCCTATGGTTAAGCGACAACTACCCCGTCGCTCAAATATGCTTATGCTAGTTACATTTCCTGTTTATCTTGGAATTGCTTTGATAAGGGGCGCCGTAACATTCCGAATCGCCTTGAGGGCGACCGTATTATTTTTTAAGCTCTCTTCTTCTTTATCGTGGTTTAGAACAAATTACACATTGATGCATAGAGATTTACATCCGGGTAACATCATTGTAAATGGCACTAGGATAAGTATTATTGATACCGAATCTACCTTGCTTGCAGAAAATGGATCAGATATGGCGATGTCCTTCCTGAGTTACTATGAGTCCGATAATGTAAAAGCAAACATTGATTATTTGAAGTCAACCTTGAGTCCTGGCGATTGGCGAAAGTTTAGTCTCCTCTCAATTTTCTATATGATACAGCTTATTGCATCAGACATAACTACCGAGGATGGTTTTGCGAAGCAAACAAGAGACTATTTTGTCATTCTAGTAGATTGCATTGTACCCTCTCTGCTTGGATAGATATGAAAACGGTAACCATCGGTATTCCAGCGCACAACGAAGCAAAGGGCATCAAGAAGATGCTTCTTTCGGTATTGGCACAGAAGCACACTCGCCATCAGTTGGACCGTATCATCGTCGCTTGTGATGGCTGTACTGATGACACAGCGGCTGTCGTGCGTAGCCTCATGGCAGAGCATCCCGAGATTGAGCTCATCGATGATGGGTTGCGCTTGGGTCAGATTGGCCGCCTCAATCAATTCTACGGACTTGCTACCAGTGATATTTTTATCACGTTTGATGGTGATATCGAGCTCGAGGGGGACAGCGTGATCGATACGCTGGTCAGTGCCTTTGTGGATGAGACGATTGGGTTGGTTGGGGGAGAAGGGAAGCCACGGACACCACGCTTTTTCTGGGAGCGAGTCTTTGTGACCTGGATTGAGGTGTGGGCCGAGATGCGTCGTGGTATCAGTGGCGGTGACAGTGTCCACAATCATCAGGGTTGCATCTCAGCTCTAGCGCGACCGCTCTACCGCCAGATGGTTATCCCAGTCGAAGCGGTGAGCAATGACGAGTACCTCTACTTTCGCACGTTGGAGCTCGGGTATCGATTCGCGTACGCCAGTGAAGCAGTCGTCCGCTATACTTGCCCCACCACGCTAGGGGACAACCTCAAGCAGAGTGCGCGCTTCATTTCTACCAAGCATCGCCTCGAGTCACTGTTCTCATTCGATATTCTGCCGTACTACGCGGTCTCGCTCGGAGACAAGTTCACGGGTCTCCTCAAGGTATTTGTGCGCAAGCCATTCTGGACAACGCTCGCTCTCACTATGCAGGTCGTGCTTCGCTTGGGCAATAGGTTTTTTGTGGAGCAGTATCGAGGTGGATTCTGGACTCAAGTACAAACGTCAAAATAGTATGACATCACTTCCGACTATCACTATCGGTATTCCAGCCTACAACGAAGAGGCTAATATCGCGCTACTCCTCCGTGACCTCCTGAAACAGCGAGGGCACGGCTTTATCATTGAGCGTATCCTCGTGATGTCAGATGGGAGTTCAGATGAAACAGTCTTGCGTGCTCGATCAGTTCTCGATGAACGGATCCTTGTGTTAGAAGATAATCTGCGCAAAGGCAAGTCTATGCGTCAGAACGACATCATCGACCGTTCGACCTCGGACATCCTCGTGTTTCTCGATGCCGATATCTTGATTGAGGACAACTATTTTATCGACCGACTTATTCGGCCGATTCTCCGCGAAGAAGCCGATCTGGTCTCTGGGACGCTCCTGGAGGTAGCGCCAGAAAACTTTTTGGAGCGCATGCTCTATGCCTCGATGGAGTTCAAGCGCTTGGCCTTTCGATTGTTTCGAGGCGGGAACAATATGTACAACTGCGTCGGTCCGGTTCGAGCGTTTGGTCGTCGGCTCTATCAGACGATTCGTTTCCGTCCCAATATTGCTGATGACATGTATACCTATCTTTTTTGTACCCATAACGGTTTTTCATTTGCATCGGTAGCGGATGCGGTCGTGTACTACAAGCTCCCCGGGACACTGGCCGATTACTTCAAACAGAGTTTTCGTTACAATGAATATCTTGGGAAAGCCGAAGAACACTTCAGTCAAGATTTTATCGTCAAACAGACTCACGTGCCGCTTGCTACCTATATGGGAGCGGGCGTGGTGACGTTTGTGAAGTATCCACTGAGCTTTCCGGGCTATATCATCCTCAAGGTGATGACGCGCCTCGCTTACCTCCTTTCTCGGCATGCGGGTCAAGATACCTGGGAGACAGTAGAGAGCTCTAAAGTCGTACGAAAGAACGTATGAAGTCTATGAAACAAATCATCGCCACCACCATCATCGCTCTCCGTCGTGGCATCTACGGAGTCTTGGCGTTGTGCGACCGAGTGATACCGTTCCGTCGTCCGATGGTGACTGTTTTTTGTTATCACAGTATCGGGACGGATGATTGGCGTTTCGCCGTGAGTCTCGAAAACTTAAAACAGCAGATTCTTGTACTCAAGAAGTATGCTGATCCACTGACGCTTGAGCAGGTGGCACAGTATGTCGAGGGGACTTTTGTACCCAAGCGACCAGGATTTTTGGTGACGTTTGATGACGGTTATCGGGATATCCTCTCAACAGGAGCATTCTTCCGTGAACAGGGTATTCGACCGGTCGTCTTTGCGCTGGCCAATCCGGCAGAGGCCAACCGAAGTGAGATGGATAACGACAAATCCCTATTGACTACGGATGAGCTCCTTTCACTCAAGGCATCTGGATGGGACATCGGGTGTCACAGTGCGACACACGCCCACTTTGCGACACTTGATGAAGCCAGCACCATTCATGAAGTCCGAGAGGCCAAGACATTACTAGAGAAAAATCTCGGGATGCCGATAGACTCTTTCGCGTATCCCAAAGGAGGGTATACTGAAAGTATCGTAGAGAAGCTTCGTGAAGCTGGTTTTCGGATGGCATTTACCGTGGAACATGGCATCATTGCTCCTCGGAGAGACGAAATGCTCATTCCGCGAGTAGGGGTTGATCAGACGCATTCACTCAATGAGTTTTCTGTGATGAGTACGATCCTGGGTATTCGATTCAAAGAGTGTTTGGCCAAAGTAGTAGGCAAATGGTTATGATGAATGTATCACAAAAAAAACTGTCGGTCGTTATCCCGGCGTATAACGAGGAAGCCAATATCGCTTCGCTCCTTCGGGCTGTCTTGGCGCAGCGCTTTGACACGATTGAGCTTATCGAGGTGCTCGTCTGTTCTGATGCATCGAGCGATGATACAGTAGTCCAAGCCAAGACTGTTACTGATGGACGACTGCAGATCCTGGTGAATGAGAAGCGTCTCGGAGCCAATGAGACACAAAATAGACTGTTGCGACAAGCCAAGGGGGATATCATTATTCTCCTCAATGCTGATGTGGCATTGGTTGGCGAGGACTGTTTGGAACGATTAGCCAGTCCGATCCTCCATGATGTGACGGTGGGAATTGTTGGTGCCAGGATCGAGTGTCTCCCCCCTCGGGGATACCTGGAGAGTATTCTCGCGGTCGGGCACAATTTCCGTCTATCCTTGTTTGAGCGAGTCTCGAGAGCTCAAGAGAGAGTATACCTCTGCAATGGGCGGGCTCGTGCTTTTTCTCGGGCCTTTGCCGAGAAGATCATCTGGCCGGACCAATGCCCCGAGGACAACTATTCATATTTCTTGTGTCAGAAGCTTGGTTTCTCTTTTGTCTACTCACCAGAGAGTCGAGTTCAGTTTCGTCTCCCATCCACCCTGGGTGATCATTTGAAGCAGAGTCACCGGTTCAGTTTTGGTCAAAGAGCGCTAGAGCAGTACTTTGGCAAAGAGAGAGTGAGGCAAGCCTACGCGCTTCCATTTGGACTCACGTTCAGATGTGGAGGAGAGACAATGCTACGGTCACCAGTTCGCTTTCCTCTCTATCTCCTCCTCGTCCTCTTCAGTCGCCTCTCACGCTTAGGGAGGAAAAATGAACAATCTCGGTGGGCCATCGCTAAGTCATCCAAACAACTCTATGTTTCATAAAAATCTCCCTACAATCTGGCGCGTCCTCCTCGTCACAGGACTGAGTCTCGTTGTGTTGACGGTTCTCACCTTGGTTGTTCGTGGACTCCCAGGCAATCCATCAAGTGCCGAGCTTGGCACAGCAGCTTGGTCGTACAATGGTCCGCTTGAACTCTCACCTGAGCGCGGACGCTTGGCACTGACCTATTCTCTGATTGAGAATCACTCCCTTATCTTTGATGTAGCAGTGGCTCGTCTTGCTCTGCCTGACCTGGCAATCAATAAGGCAGGGGAGTATGTCTCACTCTTTGCTCCAGCGGTGTCATTTATCGTGGCACCCGGCTATCTCTTGGGGAAGATGTTAGGCGCGGCCCAGGTAGGTGCTTATGCGGTCATCGCCTTGTTTGCTGTGCTCAATGGGTGGCTCCTCTTTGCGATTGCTAGGCGTCTCGGCGCAGGGACGTGGGCGGCCACCGTCGGAGCCCTGACCTTTCTTTTTGCGACCCCAGCCTTCCCCTATGCCACGACGCTCTACCAGCACCATATCTCGGTCTTCCTACTGCTTTTGTCAATGTGGATACTTCTCTCTTTCCGAAATATCTGGACCCTGGTGTTTGTGTGGTTTACTTGCGCGCTTGCCGTCGTCGTAGACAATCCCAACCTGTTTCTTATGTTTCCTGTGGGTGTCTTTGCGCTCCTTCGTCTGTGGGAGCTCCTCACGGAAGCGAAGTCACTCAAGGTCGGGAGAATCGTCTTGTCTGGTCTCACGACCGTGGGATTTGTTATCCCTTTCGTGCTGTTTGGTTGGTACAACTTTTTGGCCTATGGCGACCCATTTCAGCTGCCAGGGACACTTGAGGGCGTGAGCGAAATCGGTTCTGATGGACGACCGGTCTCAGAAAATACCTATGAGAAGTCAGTGCTGACACCGGAGCAACTGTCAGAACGCTCACAAGCAGAAACATCTGAAAAAACAGCCGTGAGTTTCTTCAAGACCCGCAATCTCTACAATGGATTTTACATCCACTTCTTGAGTCCCGATCGTGGCATACTGTATTTTACCCCGGTCATACTCCTCGGCATCTTGGGCTTTGTGCTCCTCTATCGGACGAATGCTCGGGTCGTCGCGCTCTTCCTCGCTACTATTGGTGCCAACATTCTCCTCTACTCCATGTGGGGGGATCCATGGGGTGGGTGGGCTTTTGGTTCACGGTATCTTATTCCGACCTACGCGCTCCTTGCTCTCGGTGTTGCGCTTGGGCTGACGCGCTTCCGATATTCTTGGATATTTGTGGTGCTCTTTGTCCCACTCTTTGTCTACTCTGCCTGGGTGAATACGCTGGCCGCCGTCACCACCAATGCCAATCCGCCTCAGATTCAAGTGTTGGCCTTGGAAAAGCAGACTGGTCACGAAGAAAAATACACGTTCATGCGGAACTGGGAGTATTTGAATGGTCGCTATCAGGGAGCTAATGTCAAATCATTTATGTATCAGGTGTGGGGTAAGCATCATCTCTCACCCAAAGAATATTTTATGATGGTCTATGGCTTGGTGCTCCTTGTATCGGTAGGTGCTTTGGTCGGGGCATCCCTTGAGATATATCGTAAGAAAAACACGCGTCTATGAAACACTTCAATTTTATGTCATTTCTCACGAAGCACGCCACGTTCATTATTGCGGTATGTCTGACTATTGTCTCCATTCATACTTTTTCGTTTTACCTTGATAACGGTTTGGGACTCGCGTACAACGATGCTCGTTCACACCTCGACATTGGTCGACGGGTGGTGGAGGGATTAAACGTGGGAGCGGCTCAGCTCGGGTCGGTGTGGCTGCCGCTCACCCATGTGCTTATGGGTCTCACTATCTGGAATGACTTTATGTGGCACTCGGGACTGGCCGGAGCACTCTGGTCTATGATCGCCTTTGTCGGGACCGGACTCCTTGTCTATTTCTTCTTGAAGGAGCTCGGTGCGTCGATGCTCGCCCGCGTGGTGGCGGTCGCTATCTTTGCCTTGAACATCAATATCCTCTATCTCCAGTCGACGGCCATGACCGAGCTCATGCTTATCGGGACGATGACGGCCGGATGCTATTACTTTCTCCTTTGGTACAAACGGGAAAGTATCATCTATCTGGTACAGTCGGCTTTTTGGATTATGCTTTCGACCCTCGTGCGCTATGACGGGTGGTTCTTGTTTTTCCTGGCAACTGTCCTCATCATTGGTCACGTTTGGCACACCAAGGGCTACAAGACGACCGAAGGAACCGTCATCCTCTTCTGCACTTTGGGAGGTCTCGGTGTGATGCTCTGGCTCCTCTGGAACGCGCTCATCTTCAAGGATCCATTGTACTTTGCTTTTGGTCCGTACTCAGCTCATTCCCAGCAGCTTCAGCTCGAGGGAGCAGGGGTACTCCCGACCAAGTGGAATTGGTTGCCCTCGGCCAAGGTGTACTTTTATGCCATGGCCTACAATGTTGGCGCCTTTACCATGGTGCTCGGGTTCCTGGGTGCCCTCGCCCTCTGGCTCAACAAAAAGATTTCCTCGGGCGTCCGGGTAGCGTCGGTCCTCCTCATGGCCCCGCTTCTCTTCAATATCCTTGCCCTCTATCTCGGTCACTCAGTCCTCTACATCCAGGGCCTCTCCGGTGACACCTGGTTCAACGTGCGCTACGGCATCATGATGATGCCATCGTTTGCGATCTTTATCGGGTACCTCATCCATCGCTTCCATCCGTTCCGTTTCGTCATTATCGGCCTCCTCGCGTTTGTGATGTTCTTCCAGTTTGCGAGCTATGATGCCGTGACGATTGACGACGCTCGGGTCGGCTCGAGTCAAAAGAACGTGAACGAGATTTCGACCTGGCTCCGCGAGCATGCTGGTCCAGAGCAGGGGTTCATCCTTATCTCGGCTGCTTCGCACGATTCGATCATTTTTTCTTCGGGACTCCCGATGAAGCGCTTTATCCATGAGGGGAGTGGCGTCTACTATGATACCGCCATCATCAATCCTGACCGCTGGGCGCGATGGATCGTCGTCCGGAGCTATTCCAATGATGATTCGACCTGGCGTGCGATGAAGGACAATCCGGGGTTCCTCCGCTACGAACTTGTTGACCACTATCCTTTTGCGGATATCTATCAGTTGAAGCCGGAGTATCTCCCAAATCTCATTGTGGAGCCAGTCCTTCGCCAGAAGTGGGGCCTCTAGTTATTGTGTGTTTTCTGTCATGCGTTTTCTTTTTTTCGCGACATTGGTGGTTCTGTGTGTTGGGGGAGGATTCCTGTTTTGGGCCTCTCGCCATTTGACGGTGCCGAGTCACGTCGCCTATGGTCCGCCACCCGAGACTCTGTGGAACTTTCAGGCTATTGATACCATGAAGTATTCACGTGATATTGCTCGGGAGAAACTGGGTGATGCCTCGTTTGATGCGGTGATCGAGATGCAGGTCAAAAATATCGCAGAGACCGGAGCCACCCACGTGGCTATCGCTACTCCCTATGATGAAGAATTCGTCCCGTTTCTCAAGCGTTGGGTGGAGTCTGCTCGTCGCCATGGTCTGTACGTCTGGTTTCGAGGGAACTGGTCAGGCTGGGAGGGCTGGTTTGAGTACCCGCGCCTCAGTCGCGAGGAACACCTGAAGAAGACGGCCGACTTTATCGTGAAGCACCCGGATCTTTTCGAAGATGGCGATGTGTTTTCTTCTTGTCCAGAGTGTGAAAATGGTGGTACCGGTGATCCGCGCCAGACAGGAGATGTGGCTGGGTATCGGGCCTTTCTCATTGCTGAGTATAAGGCGATGCAGCAGTCATTCAAGACGATCAACAAAGACGTCCGAGCTAATTTCTTTTCGATGAATGGAGATGTCGCTCGGCTGGTCATGGATCAGGCGACCACCAAGTCTCTTGGTGGTATCGTGACTATCGATCACTATGTCAAGACTCCGGAACAACTCGTGAAGGATGTGGAAGATATCGCCAAGAAAAGTGGCGGGAGAGTAGTCCTAGGAGAATTTGGGGCGCCTATCCCGGATATCCACGGCGCATTCTCGGAGGAACAGCAGGCACTCTGGATCGGCCGGACCCTCGAGCTCCTCTCGCAGTCTCGGGTAGTGGAGGGCGTGAGCTACTGGCTCTCAGTCGGTGGATCGACCGAAATCTGGAAGAGTACGGGCGTTCCGCGCCAAGCAGTGGCAATACTCCATGAATATTTCCGTCCAGGAACACTCTATGGGGTAATCCGCGATGAACTTGCCCGTCCGATAGCGGGCGCGACGGTTCGACTCGGTGAGCAAGTGGCGACCACTGATGCTGAGGGGCACTATGTACTCGTGTACCGATCTTCACTGATCCGGCGGGCCATAGTCACGGCCTCCGGGTATGTTGATCAAGCTATCGACATCACAGCGCGTCGACAGCCAACTGATATCATTCTCGAAAAGAAAGTAAAGGACTGGGAGTTCAGGCTCCTTGAGCTGGCCCGCTAATGGAGTACCTACATTCAACATTCTAGTGCAACACAAAGGAATTAAAGACCTCTAGCGGTGTC
>CAYWLN010000008.1:0-5612 GCA_964459475.1 uncultured Bdellovibrionales bacterium
ATTGTTTTGAAATTAGTTTTTGGGCAATCAAAGAAAAATGCGCTCAACCTTTCGCCAAAGGCGAAAGAAAAAAGATTGGTTTGCAAAATTTTATTTTGCCAGAGCTTCGCTCTGCGAACTTCCGCATTGCCGACCGCACTTTGGTTTTGGATTTCAAAAATGCCTTCAAAATTGCGGAAAAATACCATGCCGAGGCGCTTTGCGCCGAGGCTGTTTCTTACGATTTCACAAAAAGTGAAATTTGGCGGTGTTTTTTGATTGATGTTCGAACTTTTTTTGACGAAAATCCGAATTCCGAATTTTAAAATCCAATCGCTCGGGCGGGCAAAAAGGAAGGGGGTTGGGGGGAAGGAATTTTTGCCCGCCCTCGCTTTCCGATTCCAATTTTTTTCCGCCGCCGCCGAATTTTGTATTTCGCTTTGCGAAATGCGCCGCCAAAAATAAAGTTGTGTTTGCCCCGCCCACCCGTGCGCACACAACAAAAACTCCCTTGTTAAAATTAAAGAAAAGATGTATCCTAATAATATGATTTCAATATAAGTTGGCACAACACTATTTTATCATAGCAGTATTATAATACAAGTATGGCACAAGAGAATAAAATCGGCAAGAACATAAAGAAGCTACGACAAGCCAAAGGGTTGTCGCAAGATCGCCTCTCAAAAGCGGCGGATGTTTCTTATAATTCAATCATCAAACTTGAAACTGGCGGAATTACTAACCCAACAATTGAAACCTTACAGAAAATTTCCAAAGCGCTAGATGTTTCAGTTGAGGAATTATTGAAATAAATATGATCGAAAAATTCTACGATTTAAATAAAAAAGAGATTGTGGCTTTGCTCCAAAATTTTATGGAGAAAGATTTTTACCCACGATTTCCCGAACTTAAAAATAACATCTCCATTGTCGCGACAGGCTCTGTAGCAACGGAAAATTACGACAAATACAGCGATGTAGATTTAGCGATAATTTTCCAAAGCCCAGAAGAAGCTGAAAAATATCTTCCTAAGATTAAAGAGTATAAAAAGCATATTCGGGAAATCAAAGAACCAATCCAAGTACATAGGCCGACGACCTACGAGGAAATTAAGTCAGAATTGATGACTTGGCAGCAGGACAATTTATTACGTGAATATTCTCAAGCAGTAATAGTAGATGACCCGAATAATAAATTTTTTGAAATTCAACAAAAATTTCTATACTATCCAGAGGAAGTTTATCAAGAGAAAATTTGGTGGCTCTTTGCTGAAACCGTCTTTCAAATTAAAGAGAGGCTTGAAATTTCAGTTGCCCGTAAAGACATATATTTCTCCCAAGTGGTTAAAATGCAGATCGTAAGGCTTTTTCTAAATACACTGCTTCTCTTAAACAAGAAGTGGCCTGCTTTCGATAAACACTTGTATCAGGATGTTAGAAAAATGACAAAACAGTATGATATTTCAATCGTGGAGAAACTAATCACTGAACAAGAAATTGAAAATTTACTCCCACTAGTTAACCAAATCAAGGCACAGTTAGAAAAATTACTGCTTGAAGCAGGTTTAATAAAACATGAGACAGAGCAATATTGGATAGACTTGCGTCCTAAATATCAAATTAAACTTGGCTAAAGATATGCAGAAAAAAGAGATCATACTAAAAAGAGATAACAGTATTGTGAATTTCAGTGAGACTGATTTGCCCATGCTTATTCATGGTGCGTCCCACGCTGGTGCATCTCTTTTTTCTGTGACGGCTATCGTCAATTTTTTCCTAACCGGAAAGAAGGTTTTATTTTTCACCGCGTATCCTATGGCTAAAGAAGAATTTAATGAGCAGATAAAAGACACTGGCAAAGAAAATAATGTCTTCTACCTCCAAAACCCTTCTGATATTAGAGAGGCGCAAAAACATGAAGTTGTCATTGTAAAAAGTGGCGATTCTAAGTTGTGCGTAGAAGCAATCCAGACATTATCAGATGTAGCCGAAAGAATAATTTTTGTGAAGAATATCGAGTCTATTTTAGCGAAGAAACTTTTTGATATTGTTTCAAAGTACCAAAAAATTATTCTTTCTGGTGATTTAGATCAAGTGGAATTCAAAGATGAAATTGCAAAAATTAAATTTTCTACAAAGATTTTGTTTTCTACTCCAACAATAGATTTGAAACTGGACTTACCAAAACTAGAAAAGTATGTTGGCTTTATGAGTGGCAAAGAGTCAGGGCTGGTAACCCTCCGTATTTCTTGATAAATTATTCTGAGCGGCGCGCCAGTTTCACTGGCACGAAATTCGGTGGCGGCGGAAAAAAATTGGAATCGGAAAGCGAGGGCGGGCAAAAATTCCTTCCCCCCAACCCCCTTCCTTTTTGCCCGCCCGAGCGATTGGATTTTAAAATTCGGAATTCGGATTTTCGTCAAAAAAAGTTCGAACATCAATCAAAAAACACCGCACCGCAAAAGGAAAAAATCCCTTGATAGGGATTTTTTCTTTTGTGGAGTGGTAGCGGAGGAGGGATGAGAAAGCCGGACCGCAGGGAGGCGGGGTCGCGACCCTGAGTGAAGGCCTCGGCCCGGGCACTCAGGAGTTGTGACCGAATCCCTCCTCTTGTGCTAAAATGGGCAAATGAGCGAGCTGGGGTCGTGGAAATTCTGGAGCGTCGGCGACAGAATTATCCCTGACCGAATCCCTGCCCGCCTTTGGTGGGTCTCCATCTCCGCAAGAAGTATCCCACAACCAAAACCATGCTTATCGAGACTGAAAAAAATGTACTGAAGCTCTCTGAGAAGCTCCTGGGAACAAAGGAGGCATGGATGTGGGTGGGGAGCGCTTATAGTCCACTCGACAATGATGATACGCGGGTGAGGGAGACTCGGGAACTGATGGCGAAATACTATCCTCATGTCCCGTACGGGATGTGGGTAGGGAACAAAGAGGGCGAGAAGATGGTGGCCTTGAAAAATACTGATGGTTTTTACGAAGTTGATCTCTCTTGGTGGCCCGTGGGCTCCTATCGCTTGAACCTCCATACGAATGTCGGAGAAGAGTCTCCCTATGGTTCAAAACTTAATCCAGAGAAACGCGACCAGGACTGCTCCTGGGCAGCGATTGATAGTCAGGATTGGAGCGTGGAAGAAAACGAAAATATCCAGCGCTTGCTCCATAAAGAAGAAAATGGCGCCGGTTCGTCTCTTCGTATCCTGATTCGACCCGACAGAAGCATCGAGGCGTTTGGTGATGCTGTCTAAATTTAAGGAAGTCACATTGTCTGAAGCAAAAATCCCCGCAAGGGGATTTTCTCTTTCTACAAATGTTTCTTGCCCCAGGTGTTTAAAGCACAGATGAGCGGTGAGAGGCTCTTGCCTCGGCGACTGAGGGTGTACTCGACGCGGGGAGGGATCTCGGGGTAGACCTTACGCTTAATGAGCTCATCTCGCTCGAGCTCACGGAGGGACTGGATGAGCATCTTTTCGCTCACTCCGGGGATGAGTTTCTTCAGTTCGCCATAGCGCTTGGTCCCTGAGGAGAGGTGCCAGAGGAGGATAGTCTTCCACTTGCCGACGATGAGCCGGAGGGTCTTTTCGATAGGGCAGTCTGGTTTCTTTTCGACAGGAGTCATAGGTATTACTTACTAATTTGTAGGTACTTGTATAATAGTATGTATACCTGTATTATGCAAGGGTAATAGATAAATATAACCGTATGTCGAAAGCTATCGAAGCACTCAAGTGGCGCTATGCCACCAAGAAGTATGATGTCACCAAGAAGCTCTCAGCGGAACAAGTAGCCACGATTAAGGAGGCGCTCCGTCTCGCGCCCTCATCCTTTGGGCTCCAACCCTGGCACTTTATCTTGGTTGAGAATCCCGAGCTCCGCACCAAGCTCCGAGCGGCCGGGTATGACCAGGCTCAGATAACCGACGCCTCGCACCTCTTGGTGCTGGCTTCGGAAAAAAACGTGGATGCAACACTGGTAGCCGACTATATGGCAGACATAGCCAAGCAGAAGGGGATCGCTGTCGAAAACCTCGCCGGCTTTAGCGCGATGTTGAATGGCGCTATCACCGGAAAGGGTGAAGCTGGCGCCCGGGAGTGGGCAGCTCGACAGGTCTACATAGCTCTCGGAGTGGTGCTTACGGTAGCTTCTTTCGAAGGTATCGATGCGACTCCGATGGAGGGCTTTGATAATAAGCAATTTGACGAGATACTGGGACTCGGAGAAAAGGGTCTCGCCTCGCAGGCTATTGTGGCTCTCGGTTTCCGCTCGGTGGAAGACGAGGCAGCAAGGGCACCCAAGGTGCGCTACGCTGAAAGTGAAGTGATTACTGTTGTCTAAGTATGAAGAGTGTATTACACAGGGCTAAGGACCGAGGTTATGCCGAGCACGGCTGGCTCAAGACTCACCACTCGTTTAGCTTTGCCAGTTACTATGACCCAGCAAAGATGGGCTTTGGGGCACTCAGGGTACTCAATGACGACGTCATCGCACCCGGGGCAGGCTTTGGTAAGCATCCTCATGACAACATGGAGATTATCACTATCCCACTCTCTGGCTCGCTCAAGCATGAGGACAGTATGGGAAACAGCGCCGTGGTGGAGACGGGAGAAGTCCAGGTGATGAGTGCTGGGACCGGCGTCTTTCATGCCGAGTACAATGCCTCACCGACCGAGCCACTTTCACTCTTCCAGATCTGGATTGAGACGAGAGAACAGGGAGTCACACCGCGCTATGACCAAAAGCGCTTTGCGTCGGATGCCTTTCTGGGTGCTTTTGTACCAGTGGTGGGACCATTAGGGACGGAGGGACTCCTCGGTATTCACCAGGATGCTTGGGTATCACTCGGACAGTTCGTGGCTGGCAGTGAGGTGACCTATACCCCGAGAGACCCAGGTCACGGGGTGTATGTCATGGTAATAAACGGTTCGGTCACCATCGGTGACACGGTGCTTGAGGCGCGCGATGCCATAGGGATAGCTGAAGCGATTGAGGTAGGGGTGCGAGTAGATACTGATGCGTCACTCCTCGTCCTCGAGGTACCCATGACAGGAGAATAACTCTCTGCTATACTGAGGCCATAATTTTTGGGCACATACTATGCAAGCACTTGCCGGTTTCATGGAATTTATTAGGAAGCAGGGGGTAGTCGGGTTGGCGGTCGGGTTTATCCTCGGTGGCGCGGTCTCCAAGGTGGTGACGGCACTCGTGACGGATATCATCAACCCAATCCTCAGCGTGTTCTTGGGGGCAGCTGACGGCCTCAAAAAGGCGAGCATTAATATTGGTGACGTAGCGATTCTCTGGGGCGATTTCTTGAGCGTTCTCATTGATTTCCTCATCATCGCTCTCGTGGTCTACTACGGAGTCAAGCTCTTGAAGCTCGACACGCTCGACAAGAAGTAGGAAGAAGACGGGCTCTCAGAGCCTGTTTTCTTTTTGTCACACTGGGTGAGTCTCATACGTTGTCCTCAGTATGGAAGAGAAAAGAATTTCTTCACACCCCGAAATTACGCAGGTGGACCAGGCTTTTGAGGCATTGTATGCCGAGGCCTACCAACCCTTGTTTCGCTATGTCTTTTCGCGTATCCGAGAGCGTGATCTCGCTGAGGATATCGTCCAAAAAGCCTTTTTGAG
>CAYWLN010000008.1:5712-8862 GCA_964459475.1 uncultured Bdellovibrionales bacterium
CGCGTATCCGAGAGCGTGATCTCGCTGAGGATATCGTCCAAAAAGCCTTTTTGAGCCTCTGGCAGGCAGTCCACAAAGACCGGAGAGCCCTGACAGAGCCGTACCTCTATACAATCGCGAGAAACGCCCTTATCGACTACTACCGGAAGAAAAAAGAAATACTCTATGCCCCAGAAGATCCTGAGTGGCAGGGTATCGCGACACCCGAGGGGAGTCCTCTCGCAGAACGTGAAGTGGCCGAGGAGCGCGGGACTCTCGAAGAGGCTCTCCGGTCACTCCCACCACTTGAAGGTGAGGCCCTCCGCCTCAAATTCTTTGCTGATCGGACTACTCGGGAAATTAGTCAGATACTCGAAACCAGTGAAGCCAATGTCCGTCAGCTCCAGTGCCGCGGACTGAAACGACTGAGGAAAGAGCTTATTGTTAACGCACACCTATGACACCACGACCAGAACAAACCGAAGAAGCGCTCATCGCTCGGATCCTCGCCCTAGAAGAGTCCGGTATGTCGCGTGAGATGATCCGGGCTACCCTCACGGAAGAGGGGCATGGTCAGGAGGCGCTCGATTATTTGGCGCTTTTTGATCTCCTCTCGGATGAGCGGGACCGGATGGATGTCACACTTTCGACCGCCGACCGTTATATCTTAGGCAGGGAAGAACGGACGCGTTTTTCTAGTATAAACAAACTGTGGGAAACCTTTATGTCCAATTTTTCGTCGAGATATGCTCTCGCCGGTGGAGCCCTCCTCCTCTTGGTCCTCGTGACGGTCAATCTCTCATCAGAGGAACAGGTGGCCGAGGTGAATACACCGAAGGGAGAGACGCCGGTAGCAGTCGCTCCCAAGACAGAGGGATCGGTCACTACCCCGACCGTACCGGTTGTCCCTGAGACACCGTCAGCCCCGACCCCTTCGGTCACGGGAGAACGCTCGGATATCGATGCGCTTATTCTGGCGGTAGGAGCGAGTGAGGGGGTAGAGACGTTTGCAGATGATGATGCTGAACTCGATGTGAGTTCCGATGATGCCCTAATTGATAACAACACGATGTATGATGAATCACTCTTATAAGATGAAACGAACTATGGGTCTCTTGGCCCTGGCTGTGCTCATCCCGACTACCTTTCCGTACACGGCCGATGCAGCGGTACGAGAAAACAATGCCTTCTGCAATCGTCTGCCGAGTGTCCGTGAGAAGACAGAAGGTCAGATTGATGAGCGGATGACAAAGATTGATACCCGCCAAGATGAGCGACTCAAAAAGATAGATGCTCGTCAGTTGAAGCAGGATGAGGCGCTCAAGACGAAACGCGCCGAGTGGGACGACAAGCGAGATGCGTCGTATGACAAGCTCGCCGAAAAGGCCAACACTGATGCCGAGAAGGAGGCCGTCGCTGTCTACGAACAAACCATGACCGAGGCCATCGCACTCCGTCGGGGAGCGGTTGATCAGGCTATTGAGACGTTCCGGACCGGTGTTGAGAAGACCATCACGACTCATCAGTCGGCACTGGATACGGTTACCAAGAACTTTGATACAGCCGTGAGCCAGGCCTTTGATAAGGCGGAGGCATCGTGTCAGGGTAATGTCGCGTCAAATGAAGTACGCGAGACACTCCGGGCCGACCTCAAGGCCGCCCGTGAAGTCCTCCGGACGACTCGTCCATCAGTCGAAGAAACCAAGGAGGCCCTTGCTGCCCTCAAGGCAGAGCGCAAGCAGTCAGTAGAGAATGCTGTCGCCACGTTCAAGGCAACCGCTGAGACCGCTCGGCAGACCCTGAAGCAAGCCTTTTAGTTAGATAGTTGATGAAGCGAACAATCCAGGTCTAACCGGCCTGGATTGTTGTTTTTTGGTGAGGGCGTTATACTGAGGCGTGGTACAACTTCTAACGTTCTCTTATGAAAACAGTCAAAAAACAGACCGTGGGTCAAGCGTCGCTCGCCCTCCACAAGAAGCTCCGGGGGAAGGTAAGTATCACCCCAAAGATGAAGGTCAAGAATCGGGCTGATCTCGCCCTCGTCTATACCCCGGGAGTGGGTACTGTGTCGTCATATGTGGCCGAACACAAGGACCAGATGGCAGAGTACACTATGAAAGGTAACACCGTCGCGGTCATCTCTGATGGCTCAGCGGTGCTCGGCCTGGGCAACATCGGTCCTGAGGGAGCGCTCCCGGTGATGGAGGGCAAGTCGATGCTCTTCAAGGCGCTCGCTGGTATCGATGCCTTTCCGATTGTGCTCGCCACTCAGGATACCGAAGAAATCATCCGGACCGTCAAAAATATCGCGCCAGTCTTTGGCGGGATTAACCTCGAAGATATCGCGGCTCCGCGCTGTTTTGAAATCGAGCGTCGTCTCCAGGCCGAGCTCTCAATCCCGGTCCTCCATGACGACCAACACGGTACAGCACTCGTGGTCCTCTCGGGCCTCATAAATGCTCTCAAAGTAGCCAAGAAACAACCGAAGAAAATTACGACGGTCATTGCTGGAGCGGGTGCCGCTGGGACCGCCATCGCCGAACTTCTCATGCTCTACGGAGTCGGTGATGTCATCATGATCGACAGTCAGGGGATCATCCATACCAAGCGCGCAAACCTGGAGCCTGAAAAAAAGCGCTTGGCCGAAAAAACCAACCGCACCGGGAGAACAGGTGGTCTCACCGAGGCGCTCGTGGGAGCAGATGTCTTTATTGGAGTATCGAAGGGTGGCACCGTGACCGAAGCGCACGTAGCGAGCATGGCCCCGCGCGCCATTGTCTTTGCGCTGGCTAATCCTATTCCCGAAATTATGCCAGATATTGCCAAGCGGGCCGGAGCGCTCGTGGTGGCGACTGGTCGCTCGGACTTTGCCAATCAGATCAATAACTCGCTTGGGTTTCCGGGTATTTTCCGTGGAGCACTCGATCATCGGGTGAAGCGGATTACTGACGCCATGCTCATCAAAGCAGCCAAGAACCTCGCCGGGCTCGTCAAAAAGCCAACCGCCGAGCATATTATGCCGAACACTTTCGATAAGGCGGTGGTCGAGGCAGTCGCCAAGGCTATTAAGTAGCAGGAGAGGAGAAAGACGTCGGTTCACCCGGCGTCTTTTGTGTTATACTACAAATACTTTTATCATCATATTTGACTATGGCCGAAGTACAGAAAGAG
>CAYWLN010000008.1:8962-23028 GCA_964459475.1 uncultured Bdellovibrionales bacterium
TATACTACAAATACTTTTATCATCATATTTGACTATGGCCGAAGTACAGAAAGAGGCAACAGTGGGAGAGGCAGAACCAAAACAGAATGTATCGCACGGACCTCTGTTTGGAGGGTTGCTCCTCGGATTTCTCATCCTCTGTATCCTCGGTGCCCTCGGGTTCTTGGGATGGAGCGGGTATCAGGGATATCGTCTGCAGAAAAATGTAGCAGCACTCCCATCTATCGCGACTCTCCCCAAAGGGGAAGAACCAAAAACCGACGTGGTGGTGATACCACCAGAACCAACCAAGCTGGAAGAGAAGCCTACTACCTCGGATGAGACGCTCAAAAAAGCCAAAGGCACCGAAGTAAAGGTGCTAAACGGCGGTGCTCCCAAGGGAAGTGCGACGACTGGAGCTGATATTCTCAAAAAAGATGGCTTTACCAAGGTGACGACTGGCAATACGACCTTGGACTATACGGGAGTGACCGTTTACTTTGCCCCTGATCAGGGAGCGCTCGCTACTATCGTCAAGGATACTCTCCTCAAATCCTATCCCAAAGCCGTCACCAAGGAGGCGCTCAAAGACAACAAAGAGACGAGTGCTGCCCCGCTCACAGTGATACTCGGGAAGTAGGGGGATCTCAACAAAAATAGACATAACACAAATACAATATGAGTCTACGAACAAAAGTGTTCTTGATTATTGGAGGCGTGTTGGTCACGTTTTTTTTCATTGTCTTTCAGCTGTTGTCGACCATTATCGCCAAGGATTTTTATGATTTGGAGCGTCGTGAAACCACCGAAAATGCGCTGCGAGTAACCGACGCACTGGCGAGCAAATTGGATGAATTAGCGCTTAAGCTCGGTGACTGGGCGCAGTGGGATGACACCTATCAGTTTATTCAGGAGTCAAACGAGGACTATATCCAATCCAACTTGCAGAATGAGTCCTTTGAGATTCTCCAGATCGACATGGTGACTATTTTGGATCGTGAGGGGAAGGTAGTGTTTCAAAAGCAAGTCAGAAACGTGATGGAGGAGCCCATGACTCCTGGATTTGTGGAGCACCTCGTCGGGGATATTGCTCGCGGAGATATTTCTCCGACGGTGGTACATAAGGAGATCATGAAGCTTCCCGGTGGAGTAGTCGTCTACGTCGCCCGCCCGGTTACTTCGGGGGACGGTACCGCGCCAGTGAATGGCTATATCGTCTTTGGCTATTTCTTGGGCCAGGACGTCATCAATCATTTGTCACAGGTGACCCACCTCAAGGTAGATATGTTGGCCTATGATACTGAGACGACTGACGCCGGCTTTCTTGAGGCGAGAAATGAGGTGAGTAGCGAAAAACCACTCTATATTCGTGAGCCTGGACAGGGCACCGTGATTGAGTCGTATACATTTATCGGCGATGAAGAAGAAGAAGGGGCACTCATCATTCGAGTGACGAATAACCGGGATACCTACGAGAAAGGGCGCGAAGGCATCCTCCTCTTTACACGGGCCTTTGCGATGGCCATGGTGCTCTTTAGTACGATTCTCTTCTTTCTTCTCAATCGTTTGGTACTCCGGAGATTGTCTGGTTTGAGCGACCAGGTGGAGGTGATTCGGGAAAGTGGTGATATCACGAAGGGTGTCGCGCTTTCTGGAAAGGACGAGTTTTCGAGTCTAGCTGAACGTATCAATCAGATGCTTCAGTCGCTACGAGAAGCAGAGGAGAAGCGTAAAGAAAGTGAGAAGCGTTTCCGCACGGTGGCGGACTCGGCCCCGGTCATGATCTGGATGTCGGATGTCGATCGTAAGTGTACCTATGTGAACAAAGTGTGGCTCGACTATACAGGCCGTTCACTCGAGGAGGAGCTTGGGCAGGGGTGGAAGAGTGACGTCCATCCGGATGATGTGAAGCACTCTGATGATGCGTATGAGCAGGCTTTCGCTCGGCAGCAAGCATTTAGTGTCGAGTATCGACTGAAGGGGAGTGACGGCACATACAAGTGGTTCTTTGCCCGAGCCGTCCCACACTTTACCACTGACCAGTTATTCCTCGGCTACATCGGTTCTTGTGTCGATATCACGGAGCGTAAAGAGGCCGAAGAGCGACGCATCGGCTACATCGAGGAAATCGAAAAAATGAACCGCATCATGGTGGAACGTGAACTGAAGATGATTGAACTCAAGGAGAAAATCAAAAAATTGGAACGTCATGTCTGATTCGTTGCCAGAGTCAACCACACCCTCAGATACCGATCCAGAATCCTCTTTCCAGGGAGAGGCTATTTCGGAGACGGACTTGAGGGATTTGCGTGAGCGAAATCAGTATCTCGAAAATACACGGCGAGCTATCTTCAATGTGCTCGAAGACGTGGCAGATTCAGAAAAGGAGTTGGGGGCCAAGACGGTAGAGCTTGAGAAGTTTCGTCAGGCGGTTGATACGAGCTTTGATCACGTGGTTATCACTGATCCTGATGGCAGGATATTTTATGCCAATCATGCGGCTGAGCTCATGACGGGGTACTCCCGTGAGGAGATTATCGGTCAGACGCCAGCTCTCTGGGGTGGTCAGATGCCACGTGAATTCTACGAAACATTTTGGCGCACTATCAAAATCGAGAAGAACGGCTACGCCGGTGAGCTCACCAATCGACGGAAGGACGGAACGAAGTATCTGTCGAGTCTCCGGGTGGCTCCGATCTTTGATGAGGAGGGAGAGATCAAGTTTTTCGTCGGGATTGAGCGTGATATCACTGAGGAGCGTAAGTCGCAACTCAAGATTGTGCGTCATGCGGCCGAGCTCGAAAAAGCCAACATACATATCGAGGAGCAAAAGAATCGGGCTGAAAGCATCCTTCGCTTTCTCAAGTCGATTGGCGAGGGCGTGTTTGCCACTGACAATGCAGAGCGGGTCATATTTATGAATGAGGCAGCCGAACTGATGGTCGGACAGTCATTCGGGAACTGTCAGAATCAACCGTATGATAAGACGGTTTCTTTTGTTCACAAGGGACATGATGGTTCTGATCGCCTGAATATCGTCGGTCTGACACTGAGGGAGCGTCGCACCATCTCATTCCCGCAAAATACTTTTTTGGTGCGTGAGGATAAGGAGATACCGATATCCGGCACCTGTTCTCTTATCCGCGATGAAGGACAAAAGATTATTGGGACTATTACGGTATTTCAGGACGTTACCAAGAAGCATGAGTTAGATCAGATGAAGGACAGCTTTCTCTCCGTGGCGGCTCACCAGCTCCGTACGCCACTCGGTAGTATGCGCTGGAATATGGAGCTTCTCCTCGGGGGGGACCTCGGTCGCCTACCGAAGGCGGCCAAAGATGCCGTAGCTCAGATCTACGAAAACAGCCAGCGCATGATTGTACTCGTCAATGATCTTTTGAATGTTTCACGGATTAATCAGCACAAAGGCAAGGAAGAGTTCCGCTTGGTTGATTTGGGCGGGATGCTCGATGATGTCATCCGGGGTATGCATCCAGAGGGGAAGCGCCGTGGAGTCGATCTCAAGTTTGAAGGAGTGCGTCACGCGCTCCCATCGGTTTTGGTACCACCGAAGCATTTTTATGAGGCCTTTCAGAACTTGATATCAAATGCCATCAAGTATAATCACGAGGGAGGAACGGTTCGGGTCAGACTTTCAGAAGAAAAGGGCGCACTTGAGGTACAAATCAGCGATACAGGAATCGGTATCCCGAAAGATGATCAGACCAAGATATTTTCCAAGTTTTTCCGAGCCGCCAATGCGGTCCTCAAAGAAACAGAAGGTAGCGGACTCGGTCTTTCTGTGGTAAAATCATACTTGGAAGAAGCAGGGGCTACTGTGCGTTTTGAAAGTAAAGAGGCGCACGGAACAACTTTTTTTGTGAGAGTGCCACTGCCCAAAGATCGTCCCAAAACTAAGTGATATCTGAACGCAATCCGTATGGGAGAAGCCAAATACGTTCTCGTGGTGGAGGACGACCCGTTTTATTCGAAAATTTACAAGACAAAACTCGCCAAAGAGCATATTTTGTCTGAGATTGTAGGTAATGGCAATGATGCCCTCAAGGTCTCGCGCGAGCGCCGACCGAGCCTTATCCTGCTTGACCTCATTATGCCCGGGAAAGATGGGTTTGAAACCCTGGCTGAAATCAAGGCTGATCCAGTACTCAAGGATGTTCCCGTGATTGTCCTTTCCAACTTGAGTCAGGAAGAAGACATCAAGCGCATCATGGAGCTTGGAGCTGAGGAGTATCTGGTCAAAGCCAATGTTCCGATCCAAGAAGTGATCGACAAAGTAAAGCATAATCTGGGGCTCTAGTTTCTTATGAGCGATATCTTGACCCATGATGTTTTAAGAACGTTGTTGCTTGAATCTGGTGTGGTCGAGGTGAAGGACCTAGAGCTCGCGGAAGAGCGATGGAAGAGCGAGGGCGGGACGTTTACCCAGGCCCTCCTGTGGTACAATCTGGTGTCCGAGGAAGAACTCGGTAAATTGATGGCAGACGCTTTGCGTGTGCCATTTGTCGTTCTGGGTGAGCAGTCGATTGACCCCGCTGTGCTGGCCCTTGTACCGGAAATCGTAGCCAAAAAGCAACGAGTCATGGCCTTTGCTCTCGACCAAGACGGTGTCCATGTCGCGATGACCCACCCCGGCAATCTCGAGATTCGGAGTTTCCTTGAGAAAAAACTAGGACTCCCGGTACGGGTGTCGCTGGCTATGGAGCGCGATTTGGAGAACGCACTCATGCGCTATCGCCAAGGAGTGACCGAAGCCTTTGAGGAGCTCATCCTCTCTGACATGCGTGAAGCCGGAGACAAGAGTCGTGAGACCGATCCACCGATTATCCGCATCGTCGATACACTCATTTCCTATGCTTATCAGAATCGGGCGTCCGATATCCATCTGGAACCACGTGATCGCGATATGCTGGTCCGCTTTCGTATTGATGGAGTGCTCCATGATATCGTCAAGCTCCCGCCCATTCTCCACCCGCAGATTATTTCTCGGATCAAGGTGCTCGCTAAACTGCGCATCGATGAGCATCAGACACCTCAGGATGGTAAGGTGAGTTTTCCCCTTGAGAACGGAGAGGAACTCGATGTACGGGTTTCACTTATACCGACGACCGAAGGAGAAAAGGTAGTGCTCCGTCTCCTCTCGGAGCGTTCCCGCCAGTTTTCACTCACCAATCTCGGACTGTCATCGGGAGCACTCACGTTGGTCAAGACTGCCTATGAAAAGCCTTACGGCATGATTCTTGTCACTGGACCGACTGGTTGTGGTAAGACGACAACGCTCTATGCTATTTTGAAGCTCCTCAATCGACGCCATGTTAACATTGTCACGATTGAGGACCCAGTCGAGTATGACATGGAGGGAGTCAATCAGATTCAGGTTAATCCGGAGGCAGAGCTGACGTTTGCTACCGGACTTCGAAGTATCCTCCGTCAGGATCCAAACGTCATCCTTGTGGGGGAAATTCGTGACAATGAAACAGCGGATATCGCTATCAATCTTGCTATGACCGGGCATCTCGTCCTTTCGACGCTTCATACCAACAACGCTGCCACGGCGATTCCTCGTCTTATCGACATGGATATCGAGCCCTTTCTCATTGCTTCGACAACCAATGTCATTGTGGCGGAACGGCTCATTCGGCAGATTCATCAGGCTTGCCGGGTCAGTGAAGAAGTGCCGAGTATGACCTTGGCGACCCAAGTAGGTGAAACACTATTTACCAAAATTTTTGGCTTGGCTTCACCTGAGAGAACTATTCGTCTCTATCGAGGCAAGGGCTGCCCAGCCTGTCACGAAACGGGGTATGAAGGGCGAAGTGGCATCTTTGAAGTGCTGGTGTTAAACGATGATATACGGAGAGCCATCACCGAACGTCGTGATGCGAGTGTGATTGAGGATTTGGCTGTTACTGCTGGTATGATCACCATGTTTGAGGATGGACTGATGAAAGTACAGGAAGGACTGACTACCATCGACGAGATTCTCCGCGTCACCAAGGAGTAAGCGGAGGTAGGGGAACTTTATAATTGAGCTATTGGTAATCGAGTCTATGATTTCTCATCTCGAAAAAGTATTGTTTACGCGTGAGCTCGCGGTACTCCTCAAAAGTGGAGTGCCGCTCGGTGAGGCTCTGGAGTCTCTGAGAGACAAGTCCACGCGTGGGGCACTGCGTCAGATTATAGCAGCGCTCCTTTCGGATATTGAAAATGGCCAACAATTTTCTCAAGCCCTCACGCGCTTTCCTCGTGTCTTCAATGAACTCTCGGTCAATCTAGTGCGAATCGGTGAGGCCTCGGGGACACTCAAAGAAAATCTCGATTTTTTGGCACGACAAGAGGAACGATCGTATGCTCTCAAAAAAAAGATAGAGTCGATTCTACTCTATCCGATGATTGTGTTTACACTCGCACTCTTTCTCTCAGCTTTTATCAGTGTTTTCATTCTGCCCAAGCTCATCCGCCTCTTTGATTCGTTTCATATCACTTTGCCCTGGACAACCAAAGTACTCCTGGCCCTCGCTCATTTTATGCAGGCGTATGGCGTATTCTTTTTTGTCGCGCTTTTTGCTATCGTCCTAGGAGCTCGTTTTCTCGTCACTGTTACGTTGGTGCGACCGTATTGGCATGCCGTTCTCCTGCGCCTCCCTCTTATCGGTCTCCTGTCGCGCTCTCTTGCCACGGCTCACTTCTGTCGCGATGTCGGGACGATGCTCAAGAGTGGCCTCCCAGTGCTTGAGGCACTCGAAGTGGAAGCGCGCGTGATGGAGAACCGAGCTATGGCGCGACTGGTAGCAGATTTGGCGCAGGCGGTAGCAGAAGGACGGACCCTGTCACAGGAATTAACCAAACAGTCCTATCGAGTGTTTCCGGCCATTGCCCTCAAGATGATCGCTTCAGGTGAGAAGACGGGGCGACTCGATGAGACACTTCTTTACCTCGAGGAATTTTTTGAAGCCGAAGTGGATCGCAAGATTAAGAATGCGACGGTCCTTGTGGAGCCGGTGCTTCTCATTATAATCGGGGGAGTAGTTATCTTCTTAGCCTTGGCCATTTTAACCCCGATCTACTCCCTGACCGGATCAATTAAACGCTAAGTGGAGCTACACGATATGACGCTCTCCGGTTTCACCTATATCGAAGTTATTTTGACCGTAGCTCTTATGATATTCGTCGGTATCATGGCCTCTCCATTTTATGGTGACTTTCTCTTTGGGCAAGAGACAGCAACAGCGACGATGGAGCTTCGGGAGGTTTTGGCCCAGGCCCGCTTTTATAGCATGATAGGGAAAGGTGATGACACGTGGGGAGTGGCGCTTCACGGAAACATGTTTGTACTCTTTCGGGGCTCAACATATGAGAATCGGGACCCAGCTTTTGATGAGGAGTACGTTTTTTCGGAAGCGGTGAGAGTCACGGGATTAAACGAAGTGACATTTGAGAGAGTGACAGGAATACCAGATACGCAGCCCGAGATCGAGGTAGTGCTCCGTGGAAATGGGGTGGATACGCATGTTCACACGCTCACTGTGAGTGACTTAGGGGTGGTCAATGAATCCTACTAAATATATGGCACAATTGATGGTCCGTGGATTTTCAACTTTAGAAATTCTCCTGGCGGGAGCGGTGTTTTCGGTTTTTTCATGGGGAGTAGTTGAGGTGGTGTTGACCAGTCTCGGGACTACTCGACTAGAACAAGAGACAGTCATGGCCACGAACTATGCGACCGAGGGTCTGGAGGCGATGCGAGCCCTCAAAGAATCACAGTTCGATGCGCTGACGATAACTGAAGCAACGGGTCTCGGGAGCGAAGATGGATTTTTTGTGTTGGAGGGGACGTCAGATACGCAGGATGACAAATATGTACGAACCATAGCTATCGAGGCGGTCGAGCGCGATGACGCCAGCACTATCGCTTCGAGCGGAACTGTTGATCCAGATACAGTACACGTCATCGTGACGGTGACCTGGGCTGTCACACCCTCTCGAGAGAACACAGTGGTCCTTGAGACATACTTTACTCGTTGGCAGAGCTAGGCTATGAAACAAGCGATGCGGGGGTTTACATTTGTGGAAGTCATCCTCTATATCGGATTGTTTTTGCTTTTGGGGACGGCCCTCTTCGCCTTTGCCTGGGACACTATTCGTCTGACTGAGGAGAGTCATGCTGGACGTTTGATGACCACAGAGGGGCGCCTCTCCTTGGAACTTATGAAGTATCATCTGAGACGTGCGAACGGGATAGAAGTGGACCAGTCGGTGTTTGGGGATACTCAGGGTGTGTTGGTTTTGGATCAACCCGGAGTGAGCGACACGCTGACGTTGTATGTCAATGACGGAATTCTTTCAATGCAGGTAAGCGGGGAGGAGCCCCAGGCCCTCCACTCTCAGGATATTCGGACGACGGGATTAGTCTTTGAACGTATGTATGATGGGGCCCACGATGTCGAATATATCCATATAGTTTTAACGATCGAGATGGCGACCCAGACCATCACAACAACAGAGATGGTCCTTCAAACAGGCGTATCCATACGAAACCATGCCTTATGAATATGCTTCCCAAAGGATACATTGCTATCATGACTGTCTTGGCACTCCTGGTGTTTTCGCTTTCCTTGCTCCTTGCGCTTCCGTACCTTTCCATCGGTGGTGCCAAGCAGGCGCTTCTCCTTAGCGAGAGTGAGGGAGTGAGAGCTCGGTTGGATGGATGCGCCGAAGACGCGCTTCTTATGCTCAAGCGAAACGAAGCCTACAGTGGAGGAACCTACGAGTATCTCGGCATGCACTGTGAGGTGGCGGTTGAAAGAAACGATACCCATTTTACCTTGACGCTTATTGGAAACGGACAAGATATCACTCGTCGCCTCACGGTAGTGGTAGATCGGACGGCGGGCGACCCAGGGATACTGACTGAGGCGAGCTTTCTTCCGGAGTAGAATAGCGTTACAATATAGACGTCAGTCATTTTTTCTCTATGTTTTCAGATCAGCACAGCGCACTTTTTATTAGTCGGGGATATATTGAGCCGGGTCGGGTGACATTGTTACCGGAAACCTTCGAAGGTCTCCCGGCACTGTCGTATTCCCCTGAGACCTTTGCTTCGACCCTCGCCGGGATACCTGAATTGGTTGGTTCGGTTCGATTGGTCCTCGCGGAAGAGTTGGTCTATGTGACGACCCTCACTCTCCCCAAGGGAACCGCTGTGACTCGAGAGCTGATCCGTCGGCGAGCCGAAGAAAAGATACCAGAAGATTTGCGCCACACGTCTTGGGATTTTCGAACCATGCAATATGTGGCAGAGCCTGAGGAATCAGAGGGCATCACGGTGCAGGTAGCCGTCGTAGAGGAGCATTTTGGTACAATGCTCCAAAAAGCTCTGTCACAAGCCTCATTTCGAGTGGAGAGTATTTTGCCGGAATCATATGTACTCGCTTCTTTTGAGGCCACAGAGGTTGGGATGACACTCATCATTGAACAGAATCGGGAGAGTGTCCTTCTCGTCGCTGCCCAATCTGGTTCGGTGCTTCATACGACCCTCGTTTCCGGTATGGTACGGACAGAAGAAGTTGAGGCCTTCCTCTCGTTTGTGACGAGTGAAAGTGGCCGTGCGGTGGAGCGTATCACTCTTTCACATATTTCAGGCGACCATCTGATACAGGCTCTCCGTGCCCGTGGATATGTGTGCTTCGAGCGATCCTACAATCCGCTTCTCGGCGCATTCACTGAAAAAATTTCAGGCAAAGACGACATGGTTTTGAATCTCCGTGATACGCTCATCAAACCAGAACGTTCTTGGTGGCAAAAACTCATCAAACGACCGGTGAGCGCATAGACAATTTCTACAAAACTGGTACTATGAGAATAGTTTTCAAACTTTTTTAGACTTGTGTGAACAGATTTTCTTCGACCAAGCAGGGATTTACCCTCATTGAGATTCTTTTGGTCATCGGTATTATTGCTGTCTTAGCCACGGTGGTGGTGGTTTCGCTTGATCCGGCTACGCGTTTTCAAAATGCTCGTGATGCCAGGCGCCTCGCGGATATCCAGAGTATTCTCTCGGCTGTGCAACAGTACATAGTCGATCACAAAGGACAACTCCCTGGTGGCCTCAGCACGTATGAAATGCAAATTGGGACGTCGGATAGTGGCTGTGATTTGACCTATAATAATTGTAGTGCCAATCTCTCGTATTGCTTGAATTTGTCCACAGATCTCGCGCCCTATCTCAAAGATATGCCCTATGATCCTGAAACGGGCAGCGTCGAACGAACACACTATACCGTGGCAGTGGACAGTAATAATATTGTGACTATCCGTGCCTGCGATTCGGGTGATGAGACCATTGATGAGGTATCACGCTAGTCCTGTTTCTATGAAGTGGCTCCAGTATCTATTTCGCAAGCATTTCTTCGGTCGGCTCCTTTCAATTCCGGGAGCTTTTTTGATGTTGGCGCTCCCAGCCAGCACCAACTACCAGCTTAAAGATTTTGGTTATGGTGGTGGCGGAGTAGCAAATGGCACCTCATCGAGTTATGCCCTCGAGGGTATCGCTGGAGAGCAAAATGCAGGACAACTTACAGGCGCCACTTACGACCTCGGTCCGGGACTGCAGTTTACCAACCAGGCCAATGTCCCACCGGCCCCGGCATTTACCAATCCGAGTAGCTACTATAATAAGCTGAAAATTGTCCTTGATACAGGGAGTAACCCCTCCGATACGCTCTTTGCTATCGCTATCAGCACCGATAGCTTTGTGAGTGATACCCGCTATGTCCAAAGTGATGCGACAGTCGGAAGTACCTTGGGGATCGAGGATTACCAGACCTATACCAGCTGGGGAGGGGCCTCTGGGACGCTCATCATAGGGCTCACTTCTGGGACGACGTACCAGGTCAAAGTGAAAGCTATGCAGGGAAAGTTTACTGAGACTGGTTACGGGCCGACTGCTTCGGCAGCTACGGTCAGTCCACAGATGACATTTGATATCGATGTATCCGCGAGTGATACCGAAACGGGTCCACCCTTTACGACCAATTTTGGTAATCTGATTGCTTCTACTGTGACTGATAGTCCGGAGAAAATCTGGGTTGATTTCACAACCAACGGGGAAAGTGGCGGACGAGTCTACGTGTATGGGAGTAACGCCGGTCTTGCGAGTACTCGGGCGGCCTATACTATCAGTGCGGTGACTGGCAATCTCACGAGTCTGAGCGAGGGTTTTGGTGCCCAGGGGTCGAGTGCTACTCAGTCAGCCGGGGGACCATTTGCTATTGCGACCGCGTACAGTTTGTCGTCAAATAATGTAGCGATTACTGATACGACTATCCGAGAAATCTTTACAACCACCTCACCTACGACTGATGGACGAGGGTCGTTTCTCCTCAAGGCCAAATCATCAGCAGTGACGCCAGCGGCGAGCGACTATACCGAGTCCCTTACTGTGATTGCCTCAGCAAGTTTCTGAAATCAAGGCGTTATTTGAAAAAATCTTTTGACAAGAGGCAATTTTTGTGCTATCATTGAGGTGTGATGAAGAAGGAATCCCTTCCGGATTTCTTTTTTAAAAGACAAAAACAAAATTATCGACGCCTCATTATGACTACGCAGCGTGATTCAAAAAATTTGGCGCTCCTCGGAATCTTTTCCTTGGTGATAGTTCTCGTTTTGCCACTTTTATTCGTCAACCAAGCAAAGGCTGGTAACTTTCAACAGGTCTATATCCGTCTTGATCGCCTCAAGGCTTCGACTGCGACCGGTGGAACAGTCTGTGCTAAACCACAAACAGCCGGTACCGAGGCTGATGTCCAAGTAACCTTTCCTTCGGGATTTACGGTCAATGGTACTGCGGGCAACTGGACGGTAACGACCACAAACCTCCCCTCAGGCGCTACGGCTTGGGTCAGTATTAACACAGCGAGTGCCGTTTCTGGCCAGACTGTAACTTTCCCCTCCGGTGATTTGGTGGTAGGCACACTCTACTGTTTCAATTTTTCGGGTACAAGCACCCTTACCAATACGACGGCTGGTAACGACAAAACAGGAACTGTGACAACGCGAGCCACTGGACCATCGACCATCGATTCGTCTGGCTATGCCCTCTCTCTCGTCTCCGATGATCAGATTGTGGTTACCGCGACAGTGCCCTCGACCTTTACTTTTTCTCTCTCTGGTAACACGGACACCTTTACGAGTAACCTCTCTACGACCACTACCTCGACATCTGGAAAGACGGTCACCATCGCCACGAACGCGGCCGCTGGTTGGGTCGCTTGGGTCAAGAGTGCCAATGCGGCCTTAAATTCGGCCGGAACCGGAGCGACCATTGCTACAGCAGGATCTGTCGATAATACGCCGTCTGATTTGGCCTCTACAACCGGCTATGTCCTCGATGTCGATATTACGACGGACAGCGGTACCGGTACTGGTACCGTTACTCAGGCTTCAAATTATGGAGCAGAATATGATGGAACAAACTCTACTTCGGGAGGTACGCTCTCAACCTCATTTCAACCGATTGCGGCTTCGAGTGGTACGACTGATGGCGATGTCTTGACACTCATCGAACGAGCCAAAATCACGGCCGTCCAGGCGGCTGCGACTGACTATACTGACACTCTCACCGTTGTCGCAGCTGGTCGATTCTAGTTCGTGAGCTTCTCCATAAGAAAAGATAGGCCCCCTTCCTTGGAAGGGGGTTTTTGTTATGTAGAAGAAGAATATTTGGCGATTCCTGTGATGATGTGGTATTCTAGTATGTGTGAGATTCAACTGGGTCCAATATAAAAAATATCTCAATATGAGCGTAGTGGGATTAAAGAAATTTTCATTTCTTGGATTGACAGTGCTGTTGGTCGTGCTTGTTCTCCCAGCTCTGCTGGTGAATAGGGCTCAAGCTGGTAACTTTCAACAGGTCTATATCCGTCTTGATCGCCTCAAGGCTTCGACTGCGACCGGTGGAACAGTCTGTGCTAAACCACAAACAGCCGGTACCGAGGCTGATGTCCAAGTAACCTTTCCTTCGGGATTTACAGTGAGTTCAACTGCATCCAACTGGACGGTAACGACCACAAACCTTCCCTCAGGCGCTACGGCTTGGGTCAGTATTGGCACGGCTACCGCTGCTTCTGGTCAGACTGTAACTTTCCCCTCTGGTGATTTGGTGGTAGGCACACTCTACTGTTTCAATTTTTCGGGTACGAGTACCCTTACCAATACGACGGCTGGCAATGATAAAACTGGTACGATTACGACGCGGACTTCTGGTCCAGCGACCATCGATTCGTCTGGCTACGCCCTCTCTCTCGTCTCCGATGATCAGATTGTGGTGACGGCTACGGTACCAGCAACATTTAGTTTTGCCCTCTCTGGTAACACGGATACCTTTACGAGTAACCTCTCTACGACCACAACCTCGACTTCTGGTAAAACCGTGACTATCTCTACGAACGCTGCTTCGGGGTGGGTGGCCTGGGTCAAGAGCGCTAACGCGGCCTTAAATTCGGCCGGAACCGGAGCGACCATTGCTACAGCAGGATCTGTCGATAATACGCCGTCTGATTTGGCCTCTACAACCGGCTATGTCCTCGATGTCGATATTACGACGGACAGCGGTACCGGTACTGGTACCGTTACTCAGGCTTCAAATTATGGAGCAGAATATGATGGAACAAACTCTACTTCGGGAGGTACGCTCTCAACCTCATTTCAACCGATTGCGGCTTCGAGTGGTACGACTGATGGCGATGTCTTGACACTCATCGAACGAGCCAAAATCACGGCCGTCCAGGCGGCTGCGACTGACTATACTGACACTCTCACCGTTGTCGCAGCTGGTCGATTCTAGTTCGTGAGCTTCTCCATAAGAAAAGATAGGCCCCCTTCCTTGGAAGGGGGTTTTTGTATGACTAGGCAGGGGCGGTTGAAATGCGCTATAATAGTCATAACCGTATGAAATTACTCCTTCGATTTTTACTCCCGACATCGCTATTTAGTAGTTTGTTACTTTTGTTTTTGACTCTCCCCACCTCCGCTCAAACCACTCCTGATGATGGCCTCCGTCTTGTTACTTC